>NZ_JBSGBY010000822.1:0-2972 GCF_053601505.1 Nocardia sp. NPDC004722 | reverse complement strand
GGAATAGGGCCACCGGCCCGCTGCTGTCCGTTCGGGGAAGGGGAATTGGGGTTATGAAAGCCAAGAAGTCTTCGCTCCTGTTATCCATGTTGCCCGTCGCGCTGATCGCAGGGCACGGTGTGGCCGCCGCCGCCCCGGGGCAACCCGGGCTCGCCGTCCCCGGCGACGGGCAGCCCGGACTGAGCACCCAACCCCAAGCGCCCCAGCAATCCGCGCCCAGCCCCGCCGATTTCATTCCTCCCCCGCTCCCCGCACCGAATCGGCCCCGGCCAAAGCAGCAGACTGCACCGCAGCAGGACACGATCATCCAGCCGCAGACCCAACCTCAGGTCCAGCCCACGGAACCCGAGGCCACTCAGCCGGATCAACCAGCGGCGAATACACCCGAAGTGATGCCCGCTAGTCCGCACGACCTGCGAGTCGGGACGGCCGCGGTGCAAATTCCCGACTTCGTCGACACCAAGACTCGAGACAAACTGCAGGCCGACCTCGACAGCGTGGAATGGCAGATCGCTGCCGCCTACGACGGAATGGGTTTCTCGCGAGACGATTCCGATCGAATGGCCGGGTCCACGATGATCGGTGGTGGGATCGGCGGGTACGGCGGAATGATCGTCGGCGCGGCTGCCGGTTCGATCGGCTGCGCGGTGGGAGGAGCGATTGGCGCGCTGGCCGGTGCTGCGATCGCTGGCATTCCCACTGCGGGAGTTGGACTTCCAGCGGGCATTGCAGTCGGCGGAATCGGAGGCTGCCTTGTGGGGATCGCCCCCGCTGCAGCAATCGGGGTGGGCATCGGAGCGCTGGGAGGGGCTCTCGTTGGTGGGATCATCGGTGCCGCAACAGTCGCTGGAACACCGCACACTGTTGCCCAGGAAGTACCCGGCGACCAGGTAACCGCTGCGCAGGTGCCGCTTTCGGGGCAGTCCGGGGTTCCCGGGGTGCAGCCGGTGGCGGCGATTGCCGGGTTGCCCACGCCGATCGCGCAGGTGGCCGCGCCCGTGGTGGAGGCGGCCGCGCCGGTGGTGCAGCAGGTGGCGAATACGGTGGAGCAGCAGGTCGCGCCGGTGGTGGAGGCGGCGGCTCCGGCGGTCGAGCAGGTCGTCTCGGGGGTGGGACAGCAGGTGGCCGCGGCGGTGCCGGAGGCCGCGCCGCTCGTGGCGCAGGTGACGGATGCCGTGGACACGCAGGTGGATTCGCTGCGAACCGCGGTGGCGCAGATGCCCGCGCTGACGCCGGACGCGTTCGTGGCCGCGCTCCAGCCCGGTGCGTGACCGGAACGACACGGACACCGCCGTGACCCCAGACAACGACGCCACCCCCGGCCACCTACCCCACACCCCACCAACTCCCCCACCCGCCGGGCCCGCGCCTACTACAGCCACACCCGCCGGAACTACGCCCCCCACAACCACACCCGCCGGACTCGTGCCGGCCACAACGGCACCCGCCGGACTCGTGCCAGCCACAACGGCACCCGCCGGACCCGTGCCAGCCACAACAACACCCGCTGGACCCGAACCCGGCCTGGTCACGGCGTCCGGTGGTCAGGGCGGGGTCGGTGCGGTCGACGGGGCGGAGTCCGGTTCGGACGCGGCTGATTCCGGGTCCGAGGCGACGACCGGTGGTGGGACCGAGCCTGCCGCAATGGCATCCGGTGGGTCCGGATCCGGTCGTGCGGTGCCTGATCTAGGCGGGGCGCCCGCTGTAATCGGGGCCGAGGTTGTCATGAGCGGTCGAGACGGGGATGTCGACGGGAACGTGGGCATGGGTGTGGTCGGGGGTGAATCGCGGACCCCGCCAAGCGAATCAAGGCTGGGCGAACAGGGGCAGAACGATCCAAGGCAAGGCGATCCGAGGCAGAGCGATCCGGGGCAGAGTGATCCGAGGCAAGGCGATCCGGGGCAGAGCGAATCAGGGCAGAGGGGATCGGGGTCGGTGGGTTCGGGAGTGGACGGGGGTCGGCCGGGGGTTGGGCGGCTCACCAGTGACAGCAGGCCGAGTAAAGCGGTGTCGGGGCGGCTCACGGGTGAGCCGGTGCGGCCGCGAGCTGGGACCGGTGGTTCCGGCGGTGACGGTTCGGCCGGGAAGTCGGCCAGTGGGCGGCTCACCGGGAGCGCGCCGAGCGGGGCTGGCCAGTCCGCCGGTACGCCGTTGAGTCTCGGGGGCGAGCGGGGCAAGGCCGGGACGGGACGACCCGGTGGAGATGCGGCGCGGGACAAGCCCTTCGACAGTGCCGACATGCCGGGTGTCTCGAGCTTCGGGCCGAACGGTGAGAGGTCGAGCGCGCCAGTGCCCACCGCGACGGGGCCGACGACAGATCCGATGGCAGCCGAATCAGCCACACCTGACCCAACGACGCCCGAAGCAACCGCACCCGGATCGACGAGGCCCCGATCAACCACGCCCGAATCGACCGCATTCGAATCCACCGCGCCCCCATCGGTCAGGCCCGAATCGACCACGTTCGAATCCACCACGCCCACATCGGCCAGACCCGAATCGAGCACACCCGCATCAGTCAGGCCGGATTCCACTACGCCCGGTTCAAGGCCCGAATCGTTCACGCCCGCACCAGGCAAGCCCACACCCACCACGCCGACATCAGCCAAACCCCAACCCACCACCCCCACAGCGGCCGGGCCGGAATCCACCGCACCCACCTCAACCAGATCTGAATCGTTCACGCCTACGTCAGTCCGCCCTGGGCAAGTGGCGTACGGGGCGACGACGGACACGTCGAGGACGGCTGAATCGGCACGGCCTGGACCGGGTGGGGCCGGGTTGGCTTCGGTCGGGTCGGGGATGGGGTCGGGCACCACGGCTACAGGTCCGGCCGGATCGGCTGGGGCCGGGACGAACTCGGCATCGGCCGATGGGGGCGCGCTCCCAGAGCGCGAGGGAATCGTCGAGATCCATGCCGCCCTGCTCCAGCATCTTCACGACATTGACGAGCTCGTCACGGGCGCGCTCGT
>NZ_JBSGBY010000821.1:0-2987 GCF_053601505.1 Nocardia sp. NPDC004722 | reverse complement strand
AACTGTTTCGATTGATCTGTCCGTATACGAGGGAGCTTGTTCGATGACCAATCATCACCATCTCCACCCGCGTCGCCGGTCGCTCGCGTTCGGTTGCTGGTACCTGATCGGCTGGGATATCGATCGCGAGGGCTGGCGCACGTACCGGGTCGACCGGATGACTCCGCGCATCCCGACCGGCCCCCGCTTCAGCCCCCGCGAGGCTCCCGATGCCGCCGAATTCGTCTCGTACGGTGTGACTTCCGGCCCCTACCGCTATCAGGCCCGCCTACTGCTGCACGCCCCGATCGAAACGGCGGCCGAACGGATCGCGCCCACGGTCGGAGTACTCGAAGCCGTCGACCCGACCTCCTGCGTACTGCACACGGGTGCGCACTCGCTGGACTCCCTCGCCTCCTACATGACCCACTTCGGCTTCGAGTTCCGCGTCCTCGAGCCGCCGGAACTCGGTGCGCGACTTCGCGAGCTGGCCGCTCTACTGCAACGAGCGGCGGGCCCCGGCGGTAGTTGAGACTCAGCCCGCCAGCGCGGTGCGGGTGGCGGAACGGATTGCGCCGGTGACGATTTCGGGCTGCTCGAGCATGACCAGGTGGCCGCAGTCGGGCAGTTCGATGGCCTCGGCGGGGCACAGGGTGCGGTTCAGTCGCGCGCCCGCGGCCGCCGACAGGACCCGATTCTTCGCACCCCAGATCGTGGTGACGGGCGGGAAGCCGGGGGCCGGACGGAAGTCGTCGAGCACCGCCAGCGCCGACAGATCACGGGTGGTGGCGGCGGGCGGCAACAGGCGGCTGGGCTCGCTCCACCGCTTGCGCAGACCGGAGAAGGTCGCGCCGTCCATGTGCCGTCCGCGCGGGCCGAGCTGCTCGCGCACCACGAAACCGGCGGCGAGGCCGGGCAACCGGATCGCGCTCGCGAGCGCGTCGAGGGGCAGGTGGGCGGCGACGCGTGCCGTGCGGCCGGTGAGGGTGGGCGCCAGCGTGGCGGCGGTCAGCGGATTGCACAGCACCAGGGCCCGGACATTGCGCGGATCGCGGCGCGCGTACAGCAACGACATCGCGCTGCCGAAACAGTTGCCGACCATGATCAGGTTGGTCAGCCGGTGCGCGTCGATGAACTCCGACACCATGTTCAGGTAGTTCTCGACCGTGTACCCGGTGGCGGGGGTGTCGGAATCGCCGTAGCCGAACAGATCCAGCGCGTACACGCTGTGCGAACCCGCCAGCGCCCGCATCTGATTGCGCCAGATGTGGCGGTCGCCGCCGAGATTGTGCAGGAACAGGATCGGATCACCCGAACCGGCCTGGTCGTACGCGACGGACACGCCGTGATAATCGAACTCCGGCATCGGGCGCTCTCCTCATTGAGTGCGGTGCTGCGCTATCTGCAGTGATGTGTTGCGGCCCCGAGGGCCGTCAGCACCGACTCACCCTCGCGCGGTAGTGCCCATGCTAGCCGGTACCGGCCGTAACACAAGTTTTTGCGGAGAGCGCCCTGACGCTGGTCAGCGAGTGGATCCGGCGATCACCCCCGCTCCGCGGATCCAGGATTTCAGTTCGGCCATGCCGGTGTCGCGGTCCATAACGGGCCGGTATCCGAAATCGCGGGTGGCGGCGGCGGTGTCGTAGGTGCCCGAGCGGGTCATCACCGCCACCGAGTAGCGCGACAGCGGGGGAGTCCAGTGCTCGGCGAGATACGGTATGCGGCGCAGGTTTTCGATGAGGTCCACGATCAGGGTGACCAGACGCGGGTCGAGGGTGCGGCTCGGTGCGGCGTACCCGAGATCGGCGGCGACCTCGCCGAGGAAGCGCCACACGTTCGTCTGCTCGGCATCGGCGATGAAATACGGTTTCCCGCCCACGTTCTCGCTGGTCGCGGCGAGTACCGCGGCCTCGACGATATTGTCGACATGGCAGAGCGAGGCGTACACCTCGCGTCCGGCCGACAGATCCGGCAGGGTGCCCGCGGCGGCGCGGTCGAGTAGCCGGATGAGCGGCCCGGACCGGTCGCCCGCACCCCAGATGGCGCGCGGGCGCAGCGCGCAGGTGGTGAACTCCGGCGAATTCGCCTTCAGCACCAGGCGTTCGGCGGCGGCCTTGGTCTCGCAGTAGTAGTTGAGGTACCGGCTCGGATACGGAACCGACTCGTCGATATCGATCTGGTCGCCGCCGTCACGATCCATGAGCGCGCTGGGACTCGAGATGAACACGAATCGTTGTGCGCCACTCGACTGTGCGGCCGTCAGCAGCCGAGCGGTGGCGGCGGTGTTCTCGGCCCAGAAGCGGGCGCGGGTGCCGCGCTCGTCGACGCGGGCGGCGCTGTGGAACACGACATCCACGCCGTCGGCCGCGCCGTCGAGGGATTCGGGATCGCTCAGGTCGCCGAAGACGCGCTCCACCTTGTCGAGTACGGGGGCGAGATCGCGCAGATCGCTGGTGCGGCGCACCAGCACCGACACCTCGAAGTCGGTGTCGTGCACCAGGCGGCGCGTCAGCGCGCCGCCCAGGAAGCCGGAGGCTCCCGTCACCAGGGCCCTCATCGCGCCACCCCCACGCGGGTGTGGCGGCTGGCCCATTCGTCGGCCACCATCCGGACGACCACCTCGAGCAACGACAGGGTTCTCATGCCTTGCCGCCCAGCTGCTTGGCCGCCCAGACCGTGAGTTTCTCGCGGCCGATCTTGGCGTTGTGGCGGATGTCGACCGGGAACTTCGGGTGGAACAGGAACTCCGTAACCGGCTTGGTGATGTCGTATTCGTCACGGCGGCCCCGCAATTCGCGTTCGACGGCGGTCTTGTCCGCGCCCGGTTCGAGTTCCACGCACAGCACGGGCACCTGGGCACCGCGTTCGCCGATGCCGACCAGCGCCGTGCGGGCGACACCGCCGAGGGTGTTGAAGACCTGTTCGACCTGCACGGTGAACATGGGCCCGCTCGCGGTGTCCAGCCGCTGGGACTTGCGGCCGCAGAACCGGATCCGGCCCGCGTCGTC
>NZ_JBSGBY010000820.1:0-2988 GCF_053601505.1 Nocardia sp. NPDC004722 | reverse complement strand
TTTTTTTTTTTTTTTTTTTTTTTTTTTTTTTTTTTTTTTTGTTTTATTTTCAATAAACGCCGCGTACAAGTTCCTGGGGGGGGCGGCTTGCTTACCCCCCCCGCCCCCGCCGTCGTTGCGGACCTCCTGTAGGCTCAAAGCGGACCACGGTCCGGTTGAAATCGCCCGAGAGCCGTAGAGACCCGAAAGACGAGGACCCGACATGACCGCAATCCTGAACGCCGACACCGCCCGTGAGACCACCGCCACCGGCATCACCGGCACCGACGTGGGCCTGCTCATCGCCCGGGTGGGCTTCGGTGGCCTGCTGGCCGTGCACGGCAGCCAGAAACTGTTCGGCTGGTTCAACGGCTACGGCCTGGACGCCACCGGGGCGGCCTTTCAGGGCATGGGCTACGACCCCGGCAAGTTCTTCGCGACCCTCGCGGGACTGAGCGAGATCACCGGCGGTCTGCTGCTGGTGCTCGGTTTGCTGACTCCGCTGGCCGCGGCGATCGCGCTGGGCACCATGCTGAACGCCATCAATGCGACTCGGGGCGGCGGCTTCGCGATGTGGGAGCTGCCCGCGGTCTACGCGCTCGCGTCGGTGGCGATCGCGTTCACCGGGGCGGGCCGGCTGTCGCTGGATCACGGTCGTCCGTGGCACCGTCCGGGTCTGGTCTGGGGTGCGGCGGCGGTGCTGCTGGCCGTGGTGGCCGCGCTCGGCACGCTCGCGGTGAAATAGGCGAAAGCCCTGGAAGTGTGAGTGTCC
This sequence comes from Nocardia sp. NPDC004722, assembly GCF_053601505.1. Classification (NCBI taxonomy): domain Bacteria; kingdom Bacillati; phylum Actinomycetota; class Actinomycetes; order Mycobacteriales; family Nocardiaceae; genus Nocardia; species Nocardia sp. NPDC004722. The sequence continues at coordinate 2,237 of NZ_JBSGBY010000820.1, read as the reverse complement.
CCGCGCCGCGTGCAGGGCTTGGCGCGGGGACAACGGACACATCCGATGTGGGAATTGGGGGGTACACCGGAGTATCGAAAGCCAATTTAGTTCCGATCAGAAGTAGAAACCACCCCTGTGACTGTTCTCACAAATGTCATTTCATTTGCGCGACACTATTTGTCAGTCTTTCGAGAGCTTTTGTCACAACTTGGGGATCGGACGTTTCCCAATAGGGCGGCAAAGATGCTCGGAGATAACCGCCGTAGCGCGCCGTGGCGAGTCGCGAATCCAGAATTGCGATAACGCCGCGATCATCCACACTGCGCAGCAAACGCCCCGTTCCCTGTGCTAGCAGCAGCGCGGCGTGATTGGCCGCCACCGACAGGAAGCCATTCCCACCACGCGATTCCACCGCACGTTGCCGCGCCACCAGTAGCGGATCGTCCGGGCGCGGGAACGGAATGCGGTCCAGGATCACCAGACTCAGCGACGGGCCCGGCACATCGACGCCCTGCCACAGCGAAAGCGTCCCGAAGAGTGAGATTTCCGGGTCGTCGGCGAATTTGCGGACGAGCGCTCCGGTGGCGTCGTCGCCCTGACACAGGATTGGCGTATCGAGGCGCTCGCGCAGAATTTCGGTGGCCGCCTTGGCCGCTCGCATGGACGAGAACAGGCCCAGGGTGCGCCCGCCCGCCGCGGTGATGAGCCGCTCGATCTCGTCCAGATACGACTGTGGCAGCCCGTCGCGCCCGGGCGCGGGCAGATGCTTTGCCACGTACAGGATTCCGGACTTGGCGTGGTCGAACGGCGAACCGACGTCGACGGAATTCCAGTGCAGCGCCTTCTCGTCCGAGGGCGCTTCCTTGCCGGTGGCCAGCGCCGGATCCACGGTCGACGCCGAGCGCGGCGGCAGGCCCCAGGTGACCGCCAGATTGTCGAACGAGCCGCCGATCTGCAGGGTGGCCGAGGTCAAAACCACGGTGGCCGTGCCGAACAGGCGGCTGCGCAGCAGGCCGCCCACCGACAGCGGGGCCATGTGCAACGTGCGGCGCGGTACGCCACGCACGTCCTCCGACGCCAGCCAGATGACATCGCGGTGCGCGGCCGGGTCGGGCTCCTCGAAGGTGGTGAGCACCCGCACCGCGGCGTCGTGCACCTCCTCGACGGCGGCCAGCGCCTGATTGCGGGCCGCCGCGCCCTCCGGATCGTTTTGTGCGGCACCGCCGCCCGAGGGGGACAGCGCGGTGCGCGCGTTCCAGGCGGCGTCGCGGATGAGGGCGAGCACCGGGGCCGCGCCGTCGGGCATGCGATCCCAGCGGCCGGGGTTCAGATCGTCGAGCAGGCCGTGCCAGGCCTCGGCCGCGTTCTCCAGGCGGTCGACCTCGCGCTCGTCGATGAGCTTGGTGCAGCGCTTGGCCGCGGCGCTGATGGCGCCGGTGGACAGTTCGGCGGTGGCCACGCCGGTGACCCGGTCCACCAGTTCGTGGGCCTCGTCGATGACCACCACATCGTGTTCGGGGAGTACCTGGATGCCGCTGATGGCGTCGATGGCCAGCAGCGCGTGATTGGTCACCACCACATCGGCCTGCCCGGATTCGGCGCGCGCCTTCTCCGCGAAGCAGTCCTGGCCGAACGAGCAGCGCGACTTGCCCAGGCATTCACGCGAACTCACGCTCACCTGCCGCCAGGCCCGATCGCTCACGCCCGGCGTGAGCTCGTCGCGGTCGCCGGTCTCGGTGTCGGACACCCACTCGTTGAGGCGCTGCACCTCGCGGCCGAGTTTCGAGATCGCGAAGGCGTCGAACAGTTCCGCCTCCGGCTCCTCCGGAATCGCGCTGTTGATCTTGTTGAGGCACAGATAGTTGTTGCGCCCCTTGAGAATCGCGAATTGCGCCACCCGCCCCAGCTGCGGGGCCAGCGCCTCGGACAGGCGCGGCAGATCCCGATCCACCAACTGCCGCTGCAAGGCGATGGTGGCCGTCGACACCACCACGGTCCGCCCGGTCTTCACCGAATGCCGCAGGCTCGGCACCAGGTACGCGAGCGACTTACCGGTACCCGTTCCCGCCTGTACCGCGAGGTGCTCGCCGGTATCGATCGAATGTGCCACCGCGGCGGCCATCGTCTGCTGACCCGTGCGTTCCTTACCCCCCAACGCCTCGACAGCGGTGGCCAGCAACTTCGGTACGGGAGGCAGTTCGGGCACGGCGGCCAGATTACTGCGCCACGCTGACAGCCTCCGCGCAAACCTCGCC
>NZ_JBSGBY010000819.1:0-2996 GCF_053601505.1 Nocardia sp. NPDC004722 | reverse complement strand
CCGCACCCGCGACGTCGCCGTCCGGTGGGTAGAGCAGGCTGCGGCCGACCACCAATCCGCGGGCGACGTCGTGGCGCAGGGCCGCCCCCCCGGAGGCGAGGTCGGCTTCCGGGTCGCCGGAGGGGGCACCGCCGAGCAGGAGGACGGGGAGGGTGGTGGCGTCGAGGACCGAGACATCCTCGGGGGCGGGGATTTTCAGCCAGGTGTAGTCGGAGGTGACGCCGAGGCCGGAGGCGACGGTGATCGCGCGTTGCAGGGAGGCGGCGTCCTTGTGCATGGCGAGCGCGCCGGTCGCGTCGCGGGCATACGGCAAGGGCTCGACCATGGCCATCAGCCCGTATTCGGCGAGTTCGGAGACCGCGCGGGCGCAGGCTTCCAGGGTGGGAATGGTGCCGGGATCCGAATCCACCAGGCGCAGCAGCATTTTGCCGCCGTCGAGACGGTATTTGACCAGGGATTCGGCGTCGTAGCCGGTGAAGCGGTCGTCGATCTCCCAGTCCGCCCCGGCCAGCCCGCCGCGGTTCATCGAGCCGATGACGATCTTCTCGTGCACGGCGTCGAGCAGCAGCAGCTCCTCCACGATGTCCGGGGAGCCGAGCACGCCGTCGACGGCCGGGTTGGCCAGCGCGATGAGCAGCCGCTCGAGCAGGGTGCGGCGGTCGGCCATGGCGGTGCGGTCCGCGCCGACGCCGAGCGCACCGCGCGCCGGATGGTCGGCGGCCACCAGGAACAGGGTTCCCTTGTCCGACAGCATATTCGGACGGCGACGCCGGTCGGCGTACGCGCGCCGCACCGCCTCGGGGTCCGTGGCGCGGGTGTGCAGCAGGTCGTACCAGCGCGCGTCGGTCAGGTGCACAGCATCTCCTCGATTTCGGCATCGGTCGGCATGGCGTCGGCGCAGGCCAGGCGCGAGGCCACCAGCGCGCCCGCGGCATTGGCATAGCTGGCCAGGCGGTGCGGATCCCAGCCGGAGAGCAGTCCGTGGCTGAGCGCCCCGCCGAAGCCGTCGCCCGCGCCGAGCCCGCACACCACCTCCACCGGGCACGGCGGCACCGTCCAGCGTTCGGATTCGGTGGCGATGAGCACGCCCTCCGCGCCGCGTTTGACCACCGCCAGCCGCACACCGCGGGCCAGCAGGCGGTCGGCGGCCTCGTCCGGATCGGCGGTGCCGACGGCCACCTGCACCTCGGTGCGGTTGCCCACCACCACATTCACGTGATCGACCATCCAGCCGATCTCGGCGCGGGCGGTTCCCATATCGGGCCAGAACATGGGCCGATAGTCCAGATCCAGCACGGTGTGCCCGCGCCTTTCGCGCCGCCGCAGGATTTCCCGCTGGGTGGCGCGACCGGGCTCGGCGCTGACCCCGGTCCCGGTCACCCACAGCAGCGGCACGGAATCCACTACATCCCAGGGGATCTCGTCCTCGGTGAGGGTGAGATCCGGCGCGAGGGGCGCGCGATAGAACAGCAATGGCGGATCGGCGGGCGGGTTGAGCTCGCAGAACACCACCGGCGTCTGCAAGTCCGCCGCCGTCCCCACATACCGCGCCGACACCCCGAACCGCTCCAGCGCGTCCCGCACGAAATCCCCGAATCCGTCGGGTCCCACTTTGGTGAGGACCGCGGTGCGGCGACCCAGCCGCGCCGCCGCCACCGCCACATTGGTGGCCGTCCCGCCGAGAAATTTCGCGAAGGTCGACACCCGTGCGAGCGGGACCCCGCTCTGCTCGGGATACAGGTCGACGCCGACCCGTCCGATCGTCAGCACTTCCAGTTCCGTCACGACACCCGCTCCCTCACGACACCGGTTCTCTCACGACTCCACCCGCTCCAATTCATGTTGCAGCGCTTCGAGTTCCGCGCCGCCGGACATCTGCCGGGTCAGTTCGGTGAGGTCGATCTGCGACTTCTCGTAGCTGCCGAGCATGGTTCCGCGTTTGAGCAGCAGGAACCGGTCACCGACCGGGTAGGCGTGATGCGGATTGTGGGTGATGAGCACGACGCCCAGCCCGCGATCACGCGCCTGCACGACGTAGCGCAGCACCACACCGGCCTGCTTCACACCCAGCGCGGCGGTCGGCTCGTCGAGGATCAACACCTTCGCCCCGTAGTGCACGGCACGCGCGATGGCCACGCACTGGCGTTGACCGCCCGACAGCGTGCCCACCGGCTGCTCCAGATCGGGAATGTCGATCCCCATGTCCGCCAGCCCTTTTCGGGCGATGTCCTGCGCCTGCCTGCGGTCCAGCAGCTCGAGCGGCCCGTAGCGCTTGACCGGCTCGGAGCCGAGCACGAAATTGCGCCACACGCTCATCAGCGGCACGACCGCCAGATCCTGGTAGACGGTGGCGATGCCGAGGTCCAAAGCCGCACGCGGCGAGGACAATCGGGTGGGCTGCCCCTCGATCCGCAGCTCCCCGCTGTCGTGCTGGTGCACGCCCGCCAGGATCTTGATCAGCGTCGACTTGCCCGCGCCGTTGTCGCCGAGCACGCAGGTCACCTCACCCGCGTTCACCACCGTCGACACGTCCCGCAGCGCGACCACGCCGCCGTAACTCTTTCCGATGCCGACGGTTTCGATGAGCGGCGTCTGATTCTCGGTCATCGGCGTACCCTTTCCGCCCGCTTCTTGAACGCGTTGTTGACCAGCACGGCCGAGAACAGCAGCACGCCGAGGAACAGCATGAACCAGTCACTGTTCCAGCCCGCCAGCACGATGCCCTGCCGCGCCATCCCGAAGATGAGCGCACCGATGGCCGCGCCCACCACCGAGCCGAAGCCGCCGGTGAGCAGGCAACCGCCGATCACCGCGGCGATGATGTACTGGAACTCCAGTCCCACACCCTGATTGGCCTGCACGCTCGCGAAGCGCAGCAGATTGCACGCGCCCACGATCCAGCCCGCGAAGGCGGTGGTCATGAACAGCAGGATCTTGGTGCGGGTGGCGGGCACGCCCACCGCCCGCGCCGTCGAGCAGGCCAGCGAGCCGACCAC
>NZ_JBSGBY010000818.1:0-3008 GCF_053601505.1 Nocardia sp. NPDC004722 | reverse complement strand
CCCGACGCCGCCCGCACCGCCCTGCACGCCCTCCCCGACCCACCTCCCGACCTACTACGAGAACTACGCCTAGCCCTCCTCACACACGCCGCCCTCGCCCTGAACGACCACAAGATCCTCCGCCATATCCGTGATCAATTAACCCCCGCCACAACCGAACTCGCAGGCGCAGGCACCGGCCTACTCACCCTCGCCCCCATCACCCACTACCTGGACCGCATCACCACCGCCCTCACCGCGTAACGCCCGCGTAGCGCCGAGGCACTTCAAGATCAAGGTGTACTCACGGAGGCGATCCAGACAAATTCCCGCAGTGAGTACACCTTGATCTTGGTTGGCGTTGGGGATTACGCGGGCGGGGCGGGGGATGGTGGCTGCTGAAGGGTGTCTGCGCTGTAGGGGAGTCCTTGGCCGAGGGCCCAGTTCTCGGCGATGCGGCCGTCCTCGATCCGGAAGATCTCGATCATCATCGGTGGGGGACCGCCCTGTGGGAGAGGGATCCCTGTCACCGAGGAGCGGAGGGCGACTCGGTCGCCGTCGACCAGGATGTCTTCGGCGACAACGCGAATGCCGGGGAAATGGGTGACCAAGGCGCGCCAGGCGGATTCGCCCGCCTCGAAGCCGTTGGTGCCCAGCGAATGGCTGAAGAAGTCCGGGGTGTGCAGCTCGTCAGCCTGGTCGAATTCGCGGGTGTTGAAGCATTCCTGTAGTCGGCGTACCAGAGTGGCGGGGTCTGGGGTGGTCATGTGGCTCCCTCCGTGGGGATCGGGCCTGACCGGGGCGACGGACGCGAAAGCGGTGCGCTGCCCCGTTTATGGTCTCAGCATACGGGGCGGCGACCCGGCTATGCTCGTGATCGATATGAATCAGCCTCCGCCCGAACCTATCTCACCCACCGCGTCGGTCCGCGGTCGTGAATTGCGCGCGGACGCGCGGCGTAACCGTGAACGCGTCGTGGCGGCCGCCCAGCGATTGTTCGCCACGGAGGGGCTCGCGGTCTCGCTGGACGAGGTTGCCCGACGCGCGGGTGTCGGACCCGGGACCGTGCACCGGCACTTCCCCACGAAAGAGGCGCTATACCTGGCGGTCTCGATCGACCAGATCGCACATCTGGTGTCCGAGGCGTCGGCACTCGCGGCAACCGACGATCCCGCCGCGCTGTTCACCCTCCTATCACGGATGATCGCCAACGGCCTCGAAAACGTCCTGGTCAAAAGCGCCCTCGCCGCCACCGGATTCGACTTGCGCACCGCCGCACCAGAACTGGCGCACGACCTGACCACCCACGTCGACATCCTCCTCACCCGCGCCCGCACCGCAGGCGTTGCCCGAGACGACGTCACCGCCCCCGAAGTGATGGCCCTGATCGCAGGCACACTCCACGCCGCCGCCTACGCAGGCGAATCCACCCCCTCCCACCTCGCCGACATCATCCTCGACGGCCTGCGCCCCCGGCACCGCTGAGCGACCCATGTTCACCACCGCATTCCTGCAGCACCGCGGCAAGGGTCCGTTGCGTCATGAGGAGGCCCTCTTGACGGAGGGACTGACCCGGATCGGAATCCCGATCCTTCACTACACCGCGAAGCGCATCGAACGTCGGCAATTGCCTTTGGGTCCGGATATTTTCATCGCGGGGGACACGGATGCGATGCACGGTGCGATGCGGCAGCTGGGGATCGGTGTGCCCGAGCCCGACGACTACCCGGAGAGCCTGCGACGCTTCCTGGGCCGCATGGTGTGGAAGTCGACGCTGGGTGAGGTGGAACGTGCTGTCGAATCCGGATCGTGCCCAACCGTTTTCGTGAAGCCCGCGAAACGCCGCAAGAACTTCACCGGCGCGGTCTGCTATTCCGAGCGGGATTTCGCCGCTTTCGGACATGTCAGCCGCTGCCAGCCGGTGTGGTGCTCGCAGGTCGTGGACTGGCAGGCGGAGTACCGCGTCTACGTCGTCGACCGACGCATCGTGTCGGTGGATCACTATGCCGGTGACGGGTCGATTCCGTTGGACCTGGATGTGGTCGAGACAGCGCTCGCTACCTACGAGCGGGCACCCAGCGGCTACGGCATCGACTTCGGCCTCCTGGGCAACGGTGCGACCGCTCTCGTGGAGGCGAACGACGGGTATGCCCTTGGCGCGTATGCCATTCGCGCCGACGACTACACCGAACTGGTCACCCGCCGCTGGGGCGAACTACTTGGCGGGCTCTAGATCTGCGGCGAACAGGGGGAGGGTGCGGCCGGACAGGCGGGCGATGAGGGGGGCGTTGGCGCTTACTTCGCCGCGGGGGATTACGCGGGGGTTTGTCAGGTGGAATTGGCGGAAGGTGTGGTGGGCTTCGGCTTCGCCTGCGGCGAGGGTGTTTCGGATCCAGTCGGTGCGGCCGTGGCCCATGGCCACGTAGAGGGTGTTTCCGCCTCGGAAGGCGTTGACCGGGGTGGAGTAGGGCTTTCCGGACTTGCGGCCGCGGTGGGTGATGACGGCGAAACCGGGGAGGTAGGGGGCGATTCGGCGGACTACGGGGTTCATGTACCTGGATTGGATCCGGTCGACCCATGCGGGGAAGTAGTTGCGTTCAACCGTCGACATTCCAGCACCTTCTGTCCGAACCCATCGTTTCGGACAACCTACATGGGGGCGAGGGTGTCGGCCAGGGCGGTGAGGACGGGGGTGCAGGGGGTGTCGAGGGTGAGGGTGGACAGGGGGTCGGCGCGGGTGGGTCCCTGGTTGAGGATGAGCAGGGGGCGTTGGGATTTGGCGGTGTGGCGGGCGAAGCGGAGGCCGGACATGACCGTGAGGGAGGAGCCTACGACCAGGAGGGCTTCGGAGGAGTCGACGAGGTCGTAGGCGGCGGCCACCCGGGGTTTGGGGACGGATTCGCCGAAGTAGACGATGTCGGGTTTGAGGAGGCCGCCGCAGGGGATCGAGTCGGCGACATCCTCCGGCCGCACGAGCCGGGTCGCGGCGGCGAAGGCGTCGGTGGTGGGCAGATTGGCGTTGACGTCCC
>NZ_JBSGBY010000817.1:0-3008 GCF_053601505.1 Nocardia sp. NPDC004722 | reverse complement strand
GGGCGCGTCCGGCGCGATCCTCGCCTGCGCCAATGTCGCACCCGCGGCCTACGCCGACCTGATCGCCGCCTGGCGCACCGGCGACCTCCCGCGCGGCCGCGAACTCGGCAACCGTCTCGCACCCGTCGCCGCCGCCATGTTCGCCGAGCCCAATCCGGTTGTCGTGAAGGCGGTCCTGGCCGCGCAGGGCCGCATCCCGACCCCGAACGTCCGCCTGCCCCTGCTCCCGGCAACTCCGGAAGCAACCGCCGCCGCCCTCGCGGCGCTGCCCGAACAACGGGCGGCGACTCGGGTGTGATCCGGCTCGCGGGGGTGTCAATGGCAGTATCGAGGGCGTGAACAAGCCCGACCCACAGGTGGAAATCGTCGTAGACCTGGATGCCATCGCCCACAATGTGCGAATCCTGGCCGAGCACGCCGGAGATGCCGCCGTGATGGTCGTGGTGAAGGCCGACGGGTACAACCACGGTGCGGCCGAGGTGGCCCAGGCGGCGCTGGCTGCCGGGGCGCGCGAGATCGGAACCACCACGATCGCGGAAGCAGTGGCGCTGCGGGCCGCCGGTATCACCGCCCCGATCCTGTCCTGGCTCAACACCTCCGACGCCGATTACGCCAGCGGCGTCGAGGCCGACATCGAGATCGGCGTCTCGTCGGTCGAGCAGTTGGCGGCGGTCGCCCAGGGCGCGCGCGCCCTGGGCCGCACCGCCACCGTGAGCCTGAAGGTCGATACCGGCCTCAACCGCAACGGCATTCCCGCGGCCGAGTTCCCCGAGGTGCTCGACCTCCTCGGCAAGCTGGTCGCCGACGGCGTCGTGCGTTTCCGCGCCCTGTTCTCCCACCTGGCCATGGCCGACGAGCCGCAGCATCCCGTCAACGACATGCAGCGCGACCGCTTCCTCGCCTTCCTGGCCACCGCCAAGGAGCACGGCCTGGAGCCGGAACTGGCGCACCTGGCGAATTCCGCTGCGGCACTGACCCGCCCGGACCTCGCCTTCGACATGGTCCGCCCCGGCATCGCGGTGTACGGCCTCTCCCCGATCCCGGAGCAGTCCGACTTCGGCCTGCGCCCGGCCATGACCCTGCGCGCCCGGGTGCTGCGGGTGAAGCGGGTCGCCGCCGGCGAGGGCGTGTCCTACGGGCATCAGTGGATCGCCGAGCACGACACCACGGTCGCGCTCATCCCGGCCGGTTACGCCGACGGCGTGCCGCGCCCGCTGAGCGGCCGGTTCTCGGTGTGGCTGGGCGGCGCGCGCCGCCCGCAGATCGGCCGGGTCTGCATGGACCAGTTCGTGGTGGACCTCGGCGCCAACGAAGCGGGCGTGGCCGCGGGCGACACCGCGATCCTGTTCGGCGGTGAACCCGGTCACCCGCACGCGCAGGAGTGGGCCGACGCGCTCGGCACCATCAACTATGAGATCGTGTGCGCGCCGCGCGGCCGCGCGACCCGCACACACCTCGGGGGCAATCGATGACCGACCAACGCATGCTCGCCACCGTGGAGGACACCGAAGCGCTGGGCCGCGAGCTCGCCGACCAGCTGCAGGCCGGGGATCTGGTGATCCTCGACGGCCCGCTCGGCGCGGGCAAGACCGCGCTCACCCGCGGCATCGCGGCGGGCCTCGGCGTCGAAGGACGGGTCAGCTCACCGACTTTCATCATCGCCCGCCAGCATCGCGCCGGAACCCACCCGGGCGCGGTGGCGCTGGTGCACGTCGACGCCTACCGCCTCGGCGGCGATCTCGACGAGCTCGACGCGCTGGATCTGGATACCGATCTCGACCACGCCGTGGTGGTCATCGAATGGGGTTCGGGCGTCGCCGAACATCTCACCGACCGTCACCTGCGCGTGCAATTGCGCCGCGAGCCGGAGTCGGATGTGCGCACCGCGGAATGGGAGTGGATCGCCGCCAACTGATGCGCGAGTAAGTTCGCGCAGGCAGACACCACACCGAGTGGGCTGTACCACCCGGTATCGTAAGGGCAATCATGCTGATTTTGGCTGTCGACACCGCTACTCCGGCCGTCACGGCGGGACTGGTGGAACTGGAACCGGCGGAACCCGGATCGAACGCACCGCGCCTCACCACGATCACCACCAAGGTGACCGTGGACGCTCGCGCGCACAACGAGGTGCTGACGCCGCACATCCTGGCCTGCCTCGCCGAATCCGGGCGCTCCCGTGCCGATATCGCGGCGGTGGTGGCCGGAATCGGGCCCGGGCCGTTCACCGGATTGCGGGTCGGCATGGCCACCGCGGCAGCCTTCGGTGACGCGCTGGGCGTGCCGGTTTACGGCGTGTGCAGTCTGGACGCGATCGCCGCCGACACCGAGAGCTACCTGCGCGAGAGTTCCGAGCCGACCGAGCTGCTGGTCGTCACCGACGCCCGCCGCCGCGAGGTGTACTGGGCCCGCTACCGGGCCGACGGCGAGGCCGCGACAGCCACCGGCGCGGGCGCCACGCTGTCCCGTGTGGAGGGCCCCGAGGTGAGCAAGCCCGCCGACCTGGATCAGGCCGCCGCCACCGTGATCGCCGGATCCGCCTCGCACGTGGACTATTTCGATCTGCCCGTGCTGCCGGTCGAGACGCCGTCGCCCGCCGGCCTGGTGCGCTGCGCCGCCGCCGAGATCCTGACCGGTGCGACCCCCGCCCCGCTGGTGCCGCTCTACCTGCGCCGCCCCGACGCGGTCGAGAAGAGTTACGCGCAGGTGGGCCGATGACCATCCGCATCGAACCGATGCGGCCGGAAGACGTCACCCGCTGCGCCGAACTCGAGCAGGTGTTGTTCCCCGAGGACGATCCCTGGCACGAGGTTTCGTTCCTGTCGGAGCTGGCCGGACCGCACAACCGCTACATCACCGCGCGCGATCGCAGCGGCCGCATGGTCGGCTACGCCGGAATCGCGTTGCTCGGCACCGCCGATCATCCCGAGGCCGAGGTGCACACCATCGGTGTCGACCCCGCCGATCATCGTCGCGGCATCGGCACCCTGCTGCTCGAAGCCCTGCTG
>NZ_JBSGBY010000816.1:0-3020 GCF_053601505.1 Nocardia sp. NPDC004722 | reverse complement strand
GTGCCGCTCGCGGCCTGGGCCGGGCGGTCGTAGGCCGGATCGCCCTCGCTGTCGGCGACCAGCAGGTGGGTCGCGCCGAGCACGAGCGCGTGCATTCCGCGAAGACCGCGCGCACGTTCTGGCGCAGTTCGACCAGGGCGGTGCGGTCGGCCTCGCTGGGTAGGTAGTCGTCGAGATCCATGCGGGTGCCGAGGTGGGCGGCGTTGGTCTGCAACCACTCCCGCGTGGACTCGGAGGTGGCGAAGGCATCGGTCAGGCCAGAGCTGGTGGCGCGGATCGTGTTCGCCAAACGGAGTGCCAAGGGATCGACCATGCCCCCAATTCTAACGGGTATTGAATTCTCCGTACATTACGTTCTAACGTACAGACACAAGATCTTCCGTTAGAACGACCGGTTAGCCGTTAGAGAGACGAGGCCCGACATGATCACTCCCGTCGAGAACGCACCCCTGCTGGACGAGGTCCGCAAGCGCATGGGCCGGGTGCCGAACATGACCAAGGTGATGGCGAATTCGTCCGCGGTACTGGAGGGTTACCTCGGACTGTCCGGCGCGCTGAAGAAGGGCACGCTGCCGGCGGCGACCTCGGAGCGCATCGCGCTGACCGTCGGCGCGGCCAATGACTGCGGCTACTGCGTCGCCGCGCACACCTTCACCGGCAAGCGGGTCACCAAGCTCAGCGATGCCGAGATCGAGGCCGCCAAGGCCGGGACTTCGGAGGACGCGAAAGAGGCTGCCGCCGTGGCCTTCGCCCGGGACCTGACCGAGAGCCGCGGCAAGGCCGATCCGGCCTCGGCGCTGGCCGCGGGATGGACGCAGGAGCAGGTGCTCGAAATCGTCGCCCTGGTCGCCCTGCAAACCCTGACCAACTACGTCAACAAGGTCGGCGAGACCGAGAACGACTGGCCCGCCGCCTGATCCGACCGCCCACCGACAGCCACGAATGCTTTTGAAGAAGGTCGAACATCATGAACGCCGCCCGCACCGCCAACCCCCAGCCCGCGCAGGTCCTGAACGCCCTGCTGCACAATGGCATCGTCCTGCGCGCCCTGGCGCTGGCGCTGGCCACCATCGGCCTGCTGGCCCTGCACCACCCGACCTGGATCCCCTACTCGGTCAGCCTGTACGCCATCTGGAACGCCACCGCCCTGACCCTGAACTCGGTCCGCGCCGCCCGCGCGGCGTGATCGACACGCACCCCAACCGGTTTCCGCTGTAGCGCTTCAGTTGTCGAAGCGCCCGGCGGCGAGGGCGGTGGTGAAACGGTCCCAGTCGGCGGGCGGGAAGATCAGCGCCGGGCCGGTGGGGTTCTTGCTGTCGCGGACTCCGACACCGGTGGATAGGAAGGCGATCTCCACGCATTCCTTGGCGCCGGTGCTGCGAATGCTCTTGAACCACCGCACGCCGGGTTCGACGGTCACGTCGCGTACTCCTTCGCCGCCCTCCGCAGGAGGTCTCTGCTCGTCGTCTCGTCCAGCGCGGCGCGCTGAATCGCTTGGTATGCCTCGCGATATCGGTCGACCGCGGCCTGCTTCTCCAGGTAGAGGTCGCCGAGGAAGTTCTCCAGGTACACGATCGTGGGTTCGACCGGGCGGTTACCGGCGTCCCGGCCGAATTCCAGGATCACGAACGGGCCGACGGTGTGACCGATCGGCACGCCCGCCGAGAAGGGTAGTACACGAACAGCGATCGATGGCAGTGTCGACATGTCCGCCACGCGCCGCAGTTGCGCGGCCATCACGCGCGGGCTGCCGACAACGCGACGTAATGCGGTTTCGTGCACCACGACATCGAACGAGGCTGGACTTCGCTTGCGCGTCAAGAGGCTTTGACGACGGGTCTTCAACTGCACTCGGCGGTCGAGTTGGTCGGGTGCAGCATCCGGCCAGTAATCATTGATCAACACCCGTGCGTACTCAGCGGTCTGCAACAGGCCCGGAATGATCTCCGGCTGATAGGAGATGAGGGCGCGGGCCGAAGCCTCCAGGCCCACATACACATTGAAACCTTCGGGGATCAGATCGTCGTATTCGTGCCACCAGGACTTGACGCTGGCCTGTTGCGCGAGACCGGTGAGTGCCGTGCTGAACTCGTCGTCGAAGTCGTAGATGCGGCACAGTTCCCGGATATCGAGGACCCGGATCTTCTCCGCGTTGCCGGTTTCGAGTCTTTGCAGCTTGGACTCGCTCCACTCCATCAGCGCCGCCGCCTCGGCGATCGTCAGATTGACCTGCATCCGGCCTTCGCGCAGGTATCGCCCCAGCTGACGCCTCGGCAATGTCGAACCATGCTCGGACATCGAATCCTCCCCCACGAAGGCGGTTTTCGGTCACTGCGAATGATGCTCCCACGCGATATGAATGCTGACCTGGAGCTTTCGCAAAGTTTCCCACCGCGGTGAGGCTTCGATTGTCGGTTCGCCGAAACGGTGCTGGACTGGAGTCGCGCCCGGTGAGAACCGGAGCCCTGATATCTCTGGACCCACTCGTCCCCGAGCCGGGCGCACCCCAATCCCCCGCCCCCGGAATCCCGGCCGCGCACCTCGGCGCGCGCGATACCGGCGTGGCGCAGCCCGAATCCCGTTAATCTGTCTGGAGGCCCGGCGCGTGTGCGCCGCATGCCGAGCACCAGCGCCGGACCGCGAATTGTTCAGCCCCGTTGCGCTGCCCGGTGAACGCCATGATGTATCTGTTCGACTGCACGATGGACCCCGGCGACCTGGCCCTCCCCCAGGCCCATCAGGCCATGCAGATCCACAAGTTCTGCACCGTGGACAACTGCCTCGTCCGCCGCCGCGCCCGCCAAATCCTCGTCGACCGCGGCCAAATGGTCCTCGGCGACCGCGCCGCCCGCCATCCCACCCCCTAGCCCGAGGGGCTCTAACCCGAAACCACCACCACCGCGACCACCACCAGTAGCACCAACGTACCGGGGCAACCGGGTTCATCGGTCGAAAACTGGTACCGGAACTCCTGAAACGTGGCGCGGACGTCCACGTACTGGTGCGTCCCGGCGAGGACT
>NZ_JBSGBY010000815.1:0-3031 GCF_053601505.1 Nocardia sp. NPDC004722 | reverse complement strand
CGGCGCTGGCTGGAACTCGAGGAAGCGGACTTCGAGGTGACCGGCACACTCGGCCGGTACCCGGTCGGGGCCTTGCACGCCACCGGATCCGTCGCCGACGTGTACCGCAGCGGATCGGATCGGGTCGTGAAGATCCCGCGCCGCGCGGCCGCCAACCGGCTGCTGTCCGGTGAGCGAAACGCGTTGCACGACATCGCGACTGTGACCGAGCAGCACGGGTGGCTGCGGCCGTACTTCCCCGAACTCGTCGACACCGTCGACCATCTCGACTCCGCCACCGGGGAACACCGGACGGTGAACGTGCTCGCCGCGCTGACCGACGAATTCATCACCCTGGAGGACATCCGGGCCGCCTATCCCGGCGGCCTGGATCCCCGCGACTACGCCTGGATGCATCGCCGCCTGCTGCGGTGCCTGGCCGGTGTCGAGCTGGCGGGCTGGGTGCACACCGCGATCAGCCCGGCCAATGTGCTGGTGCATCCGCGATTGCACGGAATCGTGCTGGTGGGCTGGTCTTTCGCGACCCGGCCCGGTCAGCCCGCGGCGGCGACGCTGAAGTCGCTGGACTATCCCCCGGAGATCCGCGACCGGGTCTCCCCCGCCACCGACGTGTATCTCGCGCATCGCCTGCTGCTCACCATGCTCGGCGACCGCGCGCCCGCGCCGATGCGCGCCTACGCCGCCGGCTGCCTGCAATCCGATCAGAGGCTGCGGCCCGACGCCGCGGACCTGCTCGACGAATTCGACGACCTGCTCGACCGGCTCTACGGGAAGCGCCGCTTCCGGCCCTTCGAGCTCACGAAAGGTAAGTGATAGCAATGGGTTACGGAAGCTGGGACGACCGCGCCTACGACGCGGCGCGGACCTTCCGCGCGGCGAAGGGACTCGACGACTTCGGCTACACCGCCGATATGCGGTCGGTGCCGTGGGACAAGTGGAAGGCGCACCCCACCCTGGATCCGCTGGGCGTCGACGTGCGGGAGTCGAGAGACTCGGCCGACCACGGGAATTCGCTGCCGATCGCGGTGCTGTTCGACGTCACCGGGTCGATGGGCAGCGTGCCGCGCATCATGCAGGAGAAGCTGGCCAAGCTGCACGGGCTGCTGCAGCGCAAGGGGTATGCCGACGATCCGCAGATCCTGTTCGGGGCCATCGGCGACGCCGACAGCGACCGGGTGCCGTTGCAGGTCGGGCAGTTCGAATCCGACAACCGGATGGACGAGCAGCTGCGGCTGATCCTCCTGGAAGGCGGCGGGGGCGGGCAGAAGTCCGAAAGCTACGAGCTGGCCGCGTATTTCATCGCCCGGCACACCGCCACCGACGCCTGGGACAAGCGCGGCCAGAAGGGCTACCTGTTCGTCGTCGGCGACGAGTTGAACAAGAAGCGGTTGACCGCCACGCACATTCGCACCGTGATCGGCGACGACGTGCCCAGCGATATCGCGGTCGACTCCGTCTACCGGGAGCTGGCCGACCGCTGGCACGTGCACTTCATCCTGCCCAATCAGTCCAGCTACTACCAGGATCCGGAGATCGCCGAGCACTGGCAGGGCCTGCTGGGCGAGCGTTTCCTGCGTCTGGACGATCCGGCGGCGGTGTGCGAGCTCATCGCGCTGACCATCGGCATCGGCGAGGACCGGGTCGATCTCGGGGCCGGGCTGGCCGACCTGCGCGATATCGGCTCGACCAGCGAGGCGGACGCGGTGGGCAAGGCGCTCGCGCCGCTGGGCGGGGCACGGCGCGGACACAGCGTCGGCGCATTGCCCGCCGCCACCGGGACCGACGACGTCGATCTCTGATCACACACGAGAAGCGAAGGGACAGCTCATGTTCGGCGACCGCCACCTCATCGTGGTCGATCTCGGTTTCGGCGATGCCGGTAAGGGCGCCACCGTCGACTGGCTGTGCTCCGCGGCGGCCGGGCTCGACGTGGCCGCCGTGGTGCGGTTCAACGGCGGGGCGCAGGCCGCCCACAATGTGATCGCCGACGGCCGCCACCACACCTTCCGGCAGTTCGGGTCCGGCACCCTGTCGGGGGTTCCGACCCTGCTGTCGCGGCACATGCTGGTCGAACCGCTGGCGCTGGCCGCCGAGGCGCGCGAACTCGCCGCCCTCGGGGTCGCCGATCCGCTGTCGCTGCTCTACGTGGACGAGCGGGCCCTGCTCACCACGCCGATCCATGGGGCCGCCAACCGTTGCCGGGAGGATACGAGGGGTACTTCCCGGCACGGTTCGTGCGGCATCGGCATCGGCGAGACCGCGCGCTACGCGCTCGACCACGACGCGCCCCGGGTCGCCGACTGCCGACGGCCGGAGGTGTTGCGGCGCAAGCTGATCGCGCTGGAGCGGCACTATGCGCCGCTGCTCGCGACCGGTCGCCACCGCTACGACGCGATCGATGATCTCGTCGACGCCTACACCGCCTTCGCGGGAGCGGTGGCGATCCTGCCCGGCGATCAACTCGCCGCCTTCGCCCGCACCGGGCGGCTGGTGTTCGAGGGCGCGCAGGGCGTGCTGCTCGACGAATGGCGCGGCACCCACCCGTACACCACCTGGTCGACCGTCGAACCCCGCAAGGCGCGCGCCATGCTCGCGCGCATCGGGGAACCCGGGTATGTGCTGGGCGTGACTCGCGCGTACATGACCCGCCACGGCGCGGGACCTTTCCCGACCGAGGACCCTCGGCTCTCGATTCCGGAGGCGCACAACGCAACCGGGGAATATCAGGGCGGCTTCCGGCGCGGGCACCTCGATCCGCTGCTGCTGCGCTACGCCGTCGACGCCTGCGGCGGCGTCGACGGGCTCGCGGTCAATCACCTCGACGCGGTCGGCGCGAGCCGTTCGGCGGGCCGTGAAATCCGCACGGCCACCGGATATCTCACGGCCGACGGCTGCGTGGACCGGCTGCCGCTCGGCGTCTGGCAGGATCTCGACCATCAGCAAGCCCTGACCGACCTGCTCACCACCGCCACGCCGGCCCTGTCCGCGCTGCCCGCCGACGTGCCCGGCTACCTCGAAACCGTGCTCGGCG
>NZ_JBSGBY010000814.1:0-3036 GCF_053601505.1 Nocardia sp. NPDC004722 | reverse complement strand
GCTCGCGACCACAGGGTGGGCCAGCCGCCGGCGAGGAGGTAGGCGGTGGGGATGAGTAGGCCGTGGTCGGCGATGTGGGTCCAGAAGTGTTCGCGCCGCGGTGTTCGCCACCATCGGCACCCTCGCCGCCGTGCATCATCGCGGGCGCACCGGCCGCGGCCAGATCGTGGACTCGGCCATCTACGAGGCGGTGCTGGCCATGATGGAATCGCTGCTGCCCGAGTGGGGTGTCACCGGCTACCAGCGCGAACGCACCGGCCCGGTGCTGCCCAACGTCTCCCCCAGCAATGTCTACCCGACCGCGGGCGGCGAGCTGATCCTCATCGCCGCCAACCAGGACACCGTCTTCGCCCGGCTGGCCAAGGCCATGGGACAGCCCCAACTGATGAGCGTCGAGCATTTCGCGACCCATTCCGCCCGCGGCGAGCACATGGCCGAACTCGACGCCATCATCACCGGCTGGACCGCGACCCGGCCCGCCGCCGAGCTGCTCGAACTGCTGCACGCCGAAGGCGTGCCCGCGGGCCGCATCTACACTGCCCGCGACATGTTCGCCGATCCGCACTTCGCCGCCCGCGCGGCCATCGTGCGGCTGGCCCATCCCGAGCTCGGTGAGGTCCCGATGCAGAACGTCTTCCCCAAACTCAGCGAAACACCGGGCAGCGTCCGGCATCTCGGCCCCGAACTGGGCGAGCACAATGCCGAGGTCTACGGGCGGCTGCTCGGGGTGGGCCCGGAGCGGCTGACCGCGCTCGCGGCCGACGGCATCGTCTGAGGAGACCGCCATGTCCGATCTGGCCGATGACTATCGCCGCCACGGGTTTTCGGGACGCCTGGGCATGGGCGAACGGCCCGCCGTCCTGGTGATCGACGTGTGCGCGGCCTACCTCACCGACGGCTCCCCGCTGCGCGCCCCGGTCGAGGCCGCGGTCCGTGCGACGGCGACCCTCGTCGCACGGGCCCGCACGGTCGGCAGCCCGGTCGTCTTCACCCGGGTCGGCTATCGGCCCGGCAGCGCCGAGGGCGGGCTGTTCCGCCGAAAGGTCCCCGCGCTCAGCGTGTTCGAGGAAGGCAATCCGCTGGGCGAGTTCCTCGCCGATCCCGCACCGGCACCCGGCGACGTGGTGGTCGTCAAGCAGTACGCCAGCGCCTTCCACGGCACCTCACTCGCCGCGACACTCACCGTCCTGGGTGTGGACACCGTGCTGGTCACCGGTCTCACCACCAGCGGCTGCGTCCGCGCCTCCGCCACCGACGCACTGCAGCACGGCTTTCGGCCGCTGGTGGTCGCCGATGCCTGCGGCGACCGCGATCCGCGCCTGCACGAGGCGAATCTGCTGGACCTCGACGCCAAGTACGCCGACGTCATCGATCTGGACGCCGCCCTCGCGGCGCTCCGCTGAGCCACAAGACCTTCGTGAGGAAAACGTATGGGCGCGCATCACTACGGTTGGTGGATCCTGCTGCACCTGGTCCTGTTCGTGTGCTGGCTGGGCGGCGATCTCGGCGTGTTCTACTCCAGCCGCTTCGTCATCGACCCGACACTCACCCCGCCCGCACGCGCGACCGCCCTGGCCATCATGAGCGGCCTCGACCTCGGTCCGAAGGTCTGCCTGGTGCTGTTCCTGCCCAGCGGCGTGACGCTCATGGCCGAGTCCCCGCACGGCGCACGCCTTCTGGGCATCGACCTGTTTCCCTGGTGGTCGATCGCGCTGGTGTGGGCGCTCGCGGCGGTGTGGCTGACGCTCACGGTGATCACGCACCGCACCCACGGTCGTATCGCCGCCGTGCATCGGGCCGATCTGGTGCTGCGCGCGGCGGTGCTCGCGGGCATGACCGCCGCGGGCGTCTTCACGCTGTGCGCGCGCGAACCGTTCGGTGTCACCACCGATCCGCGCTGGCTCGGGGGCAAGATCCTGCTGTACTGCGCCGCCATCGCCGCCGGGCTCGGCATTCGAATCACCTTGCGCCCCTTCGGTCCCGCTTTCGGCCGCATGCTGGCCGAAGGCTCGGGCACCGACGCCGAGACCGTGCTGCGCCGCAGCGTGAACGGCTGCCTGCCCTACGTGTGGGTCATCTGGGGCAGCGTGCTCGCCGCCGCAGCGCTGGGGGTGTTCAAACCGGGCGCGCACCTGTGAGGCACGCCCGGCACCGGCCCGGCCGTCGAGTCACTGACCGGTGTAACCGAGTTGGGTCGACAGCGCACCGGAGGCCTTGAGCAGCATCGGCACGTAATCGTCGATGTGCGGCTCGAACCGCGACAGCGGCCCGCACACGCTGATCGCCGCCACCACGCCACCGTCGTGGTCGAGCACGGGCGCGGCGATCGAGGCGGCCCCGACCTGACGCTCCCCCAGCGACACCGCATAACCACGCGCGCGAATCGCATTCAGCTCCGTCCGCAGTTTGCGCTGCGAGGTGACGGTGGCGTCGGTGAACGCGGTCAGCTCGTGCCGCCGCAGGTACTCATCGATCTCCTCCTTGCGCAGGTAGGCCAGGATCGCCTTGGAGGAGCTGCCGGCGTGCAGCGGATAGGGCTGCCCCAGCGCCACTTCCATGCGCAGCTCCTGATCCGGCACCACCTGGTCCACGTACATGCGCGTGTCGCCGCGCCGGATGGACAGGGTCGCGGTTTCCCCGGTGAGGGTGGCCAGCCGACGCAGTTCCGGGCCCGCCATCACGCGCAGATCGGTGCGCGCCAGATACGCGCGGCCCAGTGCCATGGCCGCGTGCCCGAGCGCGTAGCGACGCGTGGTCGGTTCCAGGGTGATGAGATCGCGGCTGCGCAACGCCGTAAGTATGCGGTGCACAGCGGCTTTAGTGATGCCGAGCTCATTGGCGATCTCGGTGACGCCGAGATCGGGCCGGCCGCTGCGGCCGAAGAGCAGCAGGACGTCCATGGCGCGTTCGACCGCGGCGATGGACCGGCTCTGGCTGTCGGTTTCGGTATCGGGCACGCGGCCAGTGTAGAGGCGCGATTTCCCCATGGGAAACACGATCGCCCGGGCGTCGGTTGCGCCACCGACCGCCTAGCGT
>NZ_JBSGBY010000813.1:0-3043 GCF_053601505.1 Nocardia sp. NPDC004722 | reverse complement strand
AGATCCGCCGCGAACTCCAGCGGGGTCGAGCCGACCCGCTCGGACAGCTCGGCCAGCTGCCGCGCCGCCTGCGCGGGCCCGCAGCCCAGCCGTTCGATGAGCACGCCCTTGGCCAATTCGATCAGCGCGCGCCCGTCGGCGGCGGCGTGGGCGTCGCGGAGCTCCTCACGCAATCGCTCCACCGTGGCTGCCAGACGGGCGATGTCGGGTCCGTCCGCCGAGGCGTCCGGTGCCGGGTGCGACTGTCCCGTCGCCTCCGTCATCAGACACGCAGCCAGTGCTGGATGCTGGCGAGCAGCACGTCCGCGTCGACCGGCTTGGTGACATAGTCGTTGGCCCCCGCGGCCAGGCTCTTGTCCCGGTCTCCCAGCATGGCTTTCGCGGTCACCGCGATGATCGGCAGTTCCGCGTAGCGCGGGATCGCCCGGATCGTCTCGGTCGCCGCGTAGCCGTCCAGCTCGGGCATCATGACGTCCATCAGCACCAGGTCGACCTCGGGGTGCCCGACCAGCTTGTCGAGACCCTCGCGGCCGTTCTCGGCGTGCACCACGCTGATGCCGTGCAGTTCGAGAATGCTGCTGAGCGCGAACAGGTTTCGCGCGTCGTCATCCACGATGAGCACGGTGTGCCCGGCCAATTCGTCATTGGGCGGGCGGACCGCCGGAACCGGGGTCTCCTCCCGGCGCACCAGGGGCAGCACATCCCCCGGCGCCTCCGCCGTGACGTGCAGCGCGATCCGTTCCCGCAATTCGTCCAGGCTGGAGAGCAGTTCGAGCGAGGTGTGCGCGACGCGCCGCTGCACCGCCCGCTCCTGTTCGCCGTCGAGGCGGCGGTTGTGCACCAGGACGGGCACGCCGCGCAGGGTGGGATCCCCGTCCACGATCTCGAGGAAGCGCAAGGCGTTGTCGCCGGGCATGTCCAGCTCGAGCACCACGCAATGGAACGTCTCCGCGGCCATGGCCGCCGCCGCTTCGCGCGCCTCGACCGCGCTCACGACCTGCACCGGTCCGCGGGGATCGTTGCGATCGGCCAGATCGGCGACCGCGCTCTGGGCGACCATCGACAGCAAGCCCTGGGACCGTTCCTCCAGCACCAGCAATCGGCGCCGCTGCGGCGGCAGCGCGATCTTGCTGCCGCGCTCGGCTTTACTCCCGTCGGCGTCGTCCTCGCGGCTGGTTGGCGGCGCTTCGCGGAAGTCGGGACGCGCGACCGGAAGGTACAGGGTGAAGGTGCTGCCCTCGTCGATCGTGCTCTCGGCGGTGATGGAACCGCCGAGCAGATAGGCGATTTCGCGGCTGATCGACAATCCCAGCCCGGTGCCGCCGTACTTGCGGCTGGTGGTGCCGTCCGCCTGCTGGAACGCCCCGAAGATGGATTCGAGCTGGTCCCCGGCGATGCCGATACCGGTATCGACCACCCGGAAGGCGACGGCCGGGCCGTGTCGCCGGATGGCGGCGGGCAACTCCTGCGTGTTCGCCGGGCCGATCCGCAGTTCCACGAAACCGGTCTCGGTGAACTTCACCGCGTTGGACAGCAGGTTGCGCAGCACCTGCCGCAGCCGCGAGTCGTCGGTGACCAGCTCCCCCGGCACGCCCTCGAGGGTGGTGATCCGGAATCCGAGGCGCTTCTGCGTGGTCAACGGCCGGAAGGTCGCCTCGACGTAGTCGAGCAGTTTGTGCAGCGGCACCCGCTCCGGGGCGATGTCCATCTTGCCCGCCTCGACCTTCGACAGGTCCAGGATGTCGTTGATCAGCTGCAGCAGATCCGAACCGGCCGAATGGATGATGCCCGCGTACTCGACCTGTTTGGGCGTGAGGTTGCGGTTGGGATTCTGGGCCAGCAGTTGCGCCAGGATCAGCAGGCTGTTGAGCGGCGTGCGCAGCTCATGGCTCATATTGGCGAGGAATTCCGACTTGTACTTCGAGGTGAGCGACAGCTGCTGGGCGCGGGTCTCGAGTTCCTGCCGTGCCTGCTCGATCTCGAGGTTCTTGGCCTCGATGTCGCGGTTCTGCATGGCCAGCAGCGCCGCCTTCTCCTCCATCTCGGTGTTGTTGCGCTGCAACTCTTCCTGCCGCACCTGGAGTTCCTGGGAGCGGGCTTGCAGTTCGGAGGTCAGCCGCTGCGATTCGACCAGCAGCTCGTCGGTGCGGGCGTTGGCGATGATGGTGCTGACATTGACGCCGACCGTCTCCATGAGCTGGTCGAGGAAGTCGCGGTGGATGCGCGTGAAGCGGTGCAGCGACGCCAATTCGATGACGCCGAGCACCTGCTCCTCGACCGCGATCGGCAGGATCAGCAGGTTCACCGGCGCGGTCTGCCCGAGCCCGGAGGAGATGGTCACGTAGGTGCCGGGCACATCGTCGACGGCGATCGTGCGGCGGCTGCGGGCGGCTTGACCGACCAGCGACTGCCCGAACGTGAATTTCGTTGCGCCGCCGGGCGTGTCAGGGCTCCCGTAGGAGCTCAGCAGCCGCAGCTCCGGCGGCTGCGCGGTGTCATCGGCCAGGTAGAATGCGCCGAATTGCGCCGACACCAGCGGCACCAGCTCGTCCATGATCAACTCGGCCACCACGTGCAGGTCCCGCTGCCCCTGCATGAGGCTCGAGATGCGGGCGAGATTGGTCTTGAGCCAGTCCTGATCCTGGTTGGCGCTGGTGGTCTCGCGCAGCGACTCCACCATCGAATTGATGTTGTCCTTGAGGTCGGCGACCTCGCCGGACGCCTCGACGGTGATGGAGCGGGTCAGGTCGCCCTCGGCGACCGCGCTGGTGACCTCGGCGATGGCGCGCACCTGCCGGGTGAGGTTGCCCGCGAGCTCGTTCACGTTCTCCGTCAAGCGTTTCCATGTTCCCGAGACGCCCTCGACCTCGGCCTGGCCGCCGAGGCGGCCCTCGGATCCGACCTCGCGGGCGACGCGGGTGACCTCGGCGGCGAACGCCGAGAGCTGATCGACCATCGTATTGATCGTGGTCTTGAGCTCGAGGATCTCCCCGCGCGCGTCCACGTCGATCTTGCTGGTCAGGTCGCCCTGGGCGACCGCGGT
>NZ_JBSGBY010000812.1:0-3057 GCF_053601505.1 Nocardia sp. NPDC004722 | reverse complement strand
GGTAGAGGTGGTAGCTGCCGCGCAGCAGAGCCGAGGCCAGCAGCGACCGGTTCTCCGACGTGGGCCGCCGCTTGCTCTCGGCGCTCGACGCCCCGCCGGAAGCGCCGGTCGACCTCACCGATCGGGAGCGCGACGTACTGCGGCTGATGGCGCAGGGGCGCAACAACACCGAGATCGCCAAGGAGCTGTTCATCGGCGTCAGCACGGTGAAGACGCACATCAATTCACTGTTCGCGAAGCTGGGTGTGCGTGATCGCGGGCAGGCCATCGCCTACGCGCATCGCACGGGGCTTGCTCGCTGAGCCGTAGGTGGCGGTCACGGCCCTTGGACTATCGCAGCTATCCGAATTTGTAGATATTGCAATCTATGCACGAATTGTCCGGATGTTGCCGCTGCCGCAAACCCAGCTCGGAGCAGCGCGGCAGCGGGGTTCAGGCCACGGAGGTCTTGCCGAAGCGAGCTTCGAAGGCGGCGCGATTGGCCGAGACGGGGGAGCGGTCCCAGACCGCGAACACCACGCGCTCGAATGCCGCGCCGTGGTTGTGCAGCGCTTGCTCGAACGCGGCCGCGACCTCGTGCGGATCATTGCGGAACACTCCGCAGCCCCATGCGCCGAGCACGAGTTCGCGCGCACCGTGGCGGGCGGCGACGGCCAGCACCCGGTCGGCACGTTCGACGAGAAGGTCGGCCACCGACACGGGCCCGCCCGAACGGTCGGCCAGCGCACCGGCGTTGGGTGCGGCCGAAGTCAGGAACGACACCGGGAACGGGTGCGGGCTCAGGTCGTTGTGGTCGTCGCGGATGACCGGGACATCGGGCGAGTAGATGACGCGGTGGCTGTAGCGCAGGTCCTCGGAAGCGCGGTGGGCCGCATAGTAATCGGGGGCCTCGAGCAAGCAGCGGTACAGCAGCGCGCTGCGGCAGAGGTCCTCCTCCTGGGCGCGAGCGCCGCGCAGGTAGCCGCCGCCGGGATTGCGGGCGGAGGCGAAATTCAGCACGGCGACGGCCTTTCCGCCGTCCTCGTGCAGACGTCGCGCGGCCTGCACGGTGCCCTCGGCGGTGATCTCGGGAATGCCGGTGAAGGGTCCGCGCGGTCCGCCGGTGACGTCGGCCTCGGGGGTGTAGGAGATGGTCGCGGCGACAGCGGCTTCCAGTGCGGTGCGGATATCGACCGCGGTTCCGTCGACGGCGGTGTAGCCGCCGGTGTCGGCGATGTGTTCGTTCTCGATGGCGATTTGCCTTGGGCTGGTGCTCATTTCCCAGACCCTACGGCCGAGAGTGGGCGTCGGCATCTTATTTTAGTAATCATGACTAATTCGAGGGTCGAGCGTGTCCGCATGTGCGTGGCTGTCGGTCGTGCGGCCTACGATGTCGCCATGACCGGCTCTCAGCGTTTGCGTGTCGTCCCCTCCCACTTCGCGGTCGACCATCTGCCGAACTCCACTTTCCCGGAGGATGACGAGTGGATCGCGCTGGTGCGTGCCCCGGAGGGGCTCACCGTGATTCGGGAGGCCCCGGCGTGGGCGGAGGGCGAGACCTGGAAGGGTTTCTACGGGGTGGATGCGGGCGGCCTGAACACGCCCGGCACGCTCGCGGCGTTGATCGGCCCGCTGGCCGAGTCGGCGATCCCGGTGTTCGTCGCTTCGACGTTTCATGCCGATCTGATCCTGGTCCCCGCGCATCGTCTGGAGGAGGCGTCGTCGGCATTGCGGGATGCCGGGCATCGCGTGGCCGACTAGTCCGGCGCGTCGTCTTGCCTGGTAAATGCCCATGGCGGAGTGTGATTGAGTCGGGTTGCGTCGCAGGCCGCACGGGATAATACTGTCTACGTACGTAGGACGTACATATGGGCGCGTCCCGGCGCCCAGTGCGGCCAGAGTCCTCACCGGCGATCATCCGATGGCCGGTCGCATGCCAGGACGTCGGCCGAAACGCGATGCGGCAGCGGCGCAGCCGTGAGGTGAGGAGTCGGATATGAGTTCGCGAGGCTTCGGCGATCTGGAAGCGGTCGTCATCGAACGAATCTGGGACCGCGACGAGAAGACGACGGTGCGCGAGCTGTTCGACGAGCTCGCCGCCGAACGTGACATCGCCTATACGACGGTCATGTCCACCATGGACAACCTGCACCGCAAGGGCTGGCTCGAGCGCGAGCGCATCGGCAAGGCGTACCGCTACTGGCCCACCCTCACCCGCGAGGAGTACAGCGCGCGGCTGATGCGCGAGGCGCTCGGCAGTGGCGGGCGCTCGGAGCTGGTGCTGGCGCATTTCGTCGAGCAGATGAGTGCCGAGGAATCCGAGGGCCTGCGTGCGGCCCTGCGCAAACTCACGCGCCCCAAGTCGAGGTAGCCACGCCGCCGCTCCGGGTCCGCACAATCTACGTAGTTGGATAGTAGATTGGTGGCCGGGCGATCGGAGTATCGCTCGGACAAGCGAATCCGAGGCGGGAGGCGGCAGCGGTGAACCGTGCGGGACACGGACGCGATCGACGCCTGACCCTCATGTGGTCGCTGCTGGGCGCGGCCTTGCTGATCCTGATGCCGGTGGCCGATTGCGCCCTGGTGGACGCGGGAACGCATGCCCATTCGCTCGCGACGGCGCAGGCGGCCGCCGCGCCCACCGTGTCCGCGGGCGCGCCCGTTCTCGAATCCGCGCACTGCGCACCGTATGTCGTCGATGTCATCCGGGCGAGTGGGAGCGACGAGCCGTCGGATCGCGGTGCGTTCGCGACGGCGACCGAGCCCGTGTGCGACTTCCCGGCCTCACTGTCGGATAGTGCCGCGTGCGGCGTGCGCGGCCCGCCACCGCGATTCGCCGTCGGCGGTCGTGCGCTGCTGACGCGCCTGTGTATCGCCCGACGCTGATCGGTCAGCGCCAGGCCGTTCCACCCGGACCGGCCGGTGTTCGCTGCCCGCGCACGTCAGGCCGCGATGGCGGCCTCGATACCGAAAGCGACTGTCATGGACAAGAGTCTGCTCGGCGAATTCGGCATGCTCACACCCTCTTCCGGTTTGCCCGGCGTGGCCCGGGAGCCGCGCGCCCTGGTGGGCAATACC
>NZ_JBSGBY010000811.1:0-3080 GCF_053601505.1 Nocardia sp. NPDC004722 | reverse complement strand
CTACGGGCACGTGTCCGACGAGCATCCGGGGCCAGGGCGCCGAGCATTCGTTCATCTGACCGATTGCCTTCCAAGAGATTTCGGCCTGACCGTACGAGAGGGAGTATAACGATCCGGGGCACCGGCGCATCCCGACTCGAACCGTCCGGCTCTGCCACAATGACGTGCATGCACTGGAATGGCGGGCCCCTCTCGCGCGCCTCGCGCGTGTATGTCGCGGGCCATCGCGGACTGGTGGGATCGGCGCTGTGGCGGCGGTTGCGGGCGGCGGGATTCACCGATCTCGTCGGGCGCGATTCCACCGAACTCGACCTGCGCGACGCCCGCGCCACCGCCGAATTCCTCACCGCGACAAGGCCGCACGTGGTGATCGACGCCGCCGCCCGGGTGGGCGGGATCGTGGCGAATGCGACGCGGCCCGCCGAATTCCTCTCCGACAATCTGCGCATTCAGGTCAATCTGCTCGACGCCGCGGTGGCAACCGGCGTGCAACGCTTCCTGTTCCTGGGGTCGAGCTGCATCTACCCGCGTGAGGCCGCCGTGCCGATCCGGGAAGACGCGCTGTTCACCGGCCCGCTGGAAACCACCAACGATGGCTACGCCGTAGCGAAACTTGCCGGTATCACACAGGTTTCCGCTATCCGGCGGCAATACGGCCTGCCGTACATCAGCGCACTGCCGACCAATGTCTATGGTCCCGGTGATAATTTCCACCCCTCCGCCAGCCATGTCGTACCCGGCCTGATCCGCCGCTTCCACGAGGCCGCCCACGCGCAGGCACCGACCGTCGACTGCTGGGGCACGGGGCAGCCGCTGCGGGAGTTCATCCACGCCGACGATCTGGCCGACGCCTGCCTGTTCCTGCTCGACCACTACGACGGCGACAGCCCGGTCAATGTCGGCACCGGCCAGGAGGTCACGGTGGCCGAACTCGCCACCACGATCGCGAGCATCGCCGGGTATCGCGGCGAAATCCGTTGGGACCCTTCGCGACCGGACGGCACGTACCGCAAGCTGCTGGACGTCTCGCTGCTGACCGGCCTGGGCTGGGGCCCGCCGTCCATCTCCCTGCCCGACGGGCTCAAGGCCACCTATCACTGGTTCCTCGATCATCAGGCGGACTACCGGGGTTGACGCCAGGTGGCGAGATCCGGGCGATCGATCCATACCTCCGATTCGGTTTTCAGCATTTCGATATCGGCATCGACCATGAGCCGCGCCAATTCCGGGGCGCGCACCTGCGGCTCCCAGCCGAAGGTGGCCGTCGCCTTCGCGGCATCGCCGATCATGGCGTCCACCTCCGCGGGCCGCAGATACCGATCATCGAATCGGACGTGGCGTTCCCAGTCGAGCCCGGCCCGATCGAAGGCCATCGCCAGGAAATCCCGCACCGAATACCCGGTGCCGGTGGCGAGCACGTAGTCGTCGGGCTCGTCGGCCTGCAGCATGCGCCACATGCCCTCGACGTATTCCGGCGCGTACCCCCAGTCGCGCACGGTGTCGACGTTGCCCATCCACAGGTGCTCGTCGAGCCCGGCGGCGATCCGCGCCACCGCGCGCGTGATCTTGCGGGTCACGAAGGTCTCTCCGCGGCGCGGTGATTCGTGATTGAACAGAATCCCGTTGACGGTGTACAGCCCATACGCCTCGCGGTAGTTGCGAGCCGCCCAGTAGGCGAACATCTTCGCCGTGCCGTAGGGCGAGCGCGGATGCAGCGGCGTCGACTCGTTCTGCGGCGGCGGTGACGAGCCGAACATCTCCGAACTCGACGCCTGATAGAACCGGCAGTCCAAGCCGATCTGCCGGATCGCCTCCAGGAGCCGGATCGTCCCCAAACCGGTGGTCTCCGACGTGTATTCGGGCTCGTCGAAGCTCACCCGGACATGCGACTGCGCGGCCAGGTGATAGATCTCATCCGGCTCGATCCGCCGGATCAGCGTCGCGAGCCGGGCACTGTCGTTCAATTCCCCGTAGTGGGTGAACAGTCGCGCCTGCGGATCGTGTGGATCCACATACAGATGGTCGATGCGCCGGGTGTTGAAGGTCGACGCGCGCCGGATGATCCCGTGCACCTCGTACCCCTTGCTCAGCAGCAGTTCGGCCAGATACGAACCGTCCTGCCCGGTAATCCCGGTGATCAACGCACATTTGGTCATCGGACCGCCCTCCCCCGTGCGGTAGCCAACTGAATGATCCAGTCCTCGTAGCTGTCCAGCGCGGCGTCCGCCTTCAACAGCGCCGCCGCGTATCTCCGGCCCGCCGCACCGAACTCCGCGCCGAGCACCGGATCGGTGCCGATGCGCAGCGCCTCGGCGAGCAGCAATTCCGGGCGGCCCCCCGGCACGATGACCCCCGCCCCCGAGGCGGTCATCTCCTGCGCGGTGTACCCGGCCGCCTCCGCCGCCGCGAGAATCGGCTTGCCGGAGGTGAAATACGAGGTCAGCTTGCTGGGTACGGCCATCTGCGCCACCCCCGGCAGCTCGTTGACCAACAGCACGTCCGCCGCGCCGAGGGCGGAGGGAAACTCCGACTCGCTCACCGGCGGCAGGATCTCGAGGGTGGACAGCCCGGCGCTCGCGGCCTCGATCCGGCGGCGCTGATTGCCGTCGCCGAGCAGGACGAAACGAATCGGAAGTCGCTGTCGCGCAGCCAATTCGGCGGCCGCGACGACATTCTCGAGACCCTGTTTGGTCCCCATATTGCCCGCGTGCAGCACGACGATCTCCTCGTCGGGCCACCCCCGCGCCGCCCGGAACGCCGCGCTGGCACGCGGATCCGGGGACGAGACATGATTCCAGTTGCGGATGACCCGGATCCGATCCCGCTCGACACCCAGCTCCCGCACCAGATCGCCGCGCAGGCCGTCGTGGATCACCGCGACGCCGTCGGCATGCCGGAACGCGGCGGATTCCAGTGTTCGCACCAGCCGCGCGGCGGGCCGCGGCAGCGCCCCGGTCTCGACCACGCCCCGGCTGTAGAGGTCGTGCACGAGCACGCCGACCGCCGGAGCGCCCGGCGTCAGCCGCGCCCGCGCGACCGCCATGGCGGTCGCCAGCAGCGGCGGGGTGATGCAGACGACC
>NZ_JBSGBY010000810.1:0-3087 GCF_053601505.1 Nocardia sp. NPDC004722 | reverse complement strand
CGGGGCAGGCGGCCCACCGAGCGTGACGAGCCGCCCGCCGCTGCGCAGGATTCCGTACGACCGCGCCAGCGTCTCGCCGCCCACCGTGTCGAGTACGACATCGACGTCCGATACGAGCTGCTCGAAATGCTCATGGCCCGCATCGATGACCTGTTCGGCACCGAACATTTCGACGAACCGGGCATTACCCGATTTGTCGGTGGCGACCACGCGGGCACCGAGCGCCGCGGCGATCTGTACCGCGTACACACCCACCCCGCCGGCCCCGCCATGGATCAGCACTGTCTCGCCCGGCCGCAACGAGGCATGATCGACGAGGGCCTGCCATGCGGTGAGCGCGGCAAGCGGAAGCGCCGCCGTCTGAATATGGCTGGCGGAGGTGGGCTTTCGTGCCAGCGTCGCTGCGGGGACCGTCACGTATTCCGCCGCGGCTCCGTCCCGATCGAAATCGACGAGTCCGAAAACCTGGTCACCGACCTCGAATTCGGTGACGTGCGGTCCGAGTTCGGTGATGGTGCCGGAGAACTCGTGAGACGGTATGACGGGGGTGCGGTCCGAGCCGTCGCGGTGCGTCCACGACAGGTCCCACCCGAGCTCGGCGAAGGTGATCGCAGCCGCGCACACCTCCACGAGTACTTCACCGCGCTGTGGAACGGGTGTCGGAGTCTTCTCGAACACCAACTGCTCGGGGCCACCCCGGGCATGAGCTCGCAAGGCCATCATCTGATTCATTGCGCATCCTTTCCTCGAAAGCAGCCTCGTCCCACGGTCGCGGCCCTGGCTTCGGTCATCTGACTCAACCGCCGTGCGGCAGTCGGACGGCACGGCGCGCGGAACCACTGCCCGGGAACGTCTCTGCGCGATATTGAGTACTTCGACTCAAGAGCGGCCCCCTCGGGCTTGGCTAGCGTCGACACGTGCTGATCGGACGAGGACCCGAAATCGAGCTGCTCACCCGGCTGGTGCGACCGGATCCCGTCCGCGGTGCGGTGCGGCTGCTGCGCGGCGACCCTGGCATCGGCAAGTCCGCGCTGCTGCGGGCGGTGGAGACCACCGCCGTCGAGGGCGGCCTGCGGGTGCTGTCGATCACCGGCGTAGAAGCCGAGGCGATGTTCCCGTTCGCGGGATTGCACCAGCTGCTACGGCCAGTGCTGAATGCCGGTGCGCGACTGCCGGAGACGCAGCACGACGCGCTCCTGGGCGCATTTGGACTGGCGGCGCAGTCACGGCCCGATCCGTTTCTCGTCGCGCTGGCATCCTGTGGTCTGCTCACCACGATCGCGGCCGACCAGCCGGTCGCGATATTCGCCGACGATGTGCAGTGGCTGGATCCGCAATCGCACGAAGTTCTCGCATTCATCGCCCGGCGGATCACCCCGGATACGCCGATCGTGATCATCGCGGCCGTCCGCACCGGCCATACCGGTGCGTTCATCGACGCGGGATTTCCCGCGCTGACCGTCGGCCGTGTGAACGACGATGCCGCAGCTCTGATTCTGCGTGAGTACGCGCCCGGACTGACCGATGACGAGCGGTATCGGGTGCAGTGTGAAGCGCTCGGAAACCCGTTGGCATTGCGTGAATTACCCGCGGTGCTGCACCGTCGGCAGGGTCGG
This sequence comes from Nocardia sp. NPDC004722, assembly GCF_053601505.1. NCBI lineage: Bacteria > Bacillati > Actinomycetota > Actinomycetes > Mycobacteriales > Nocardiaceae > Nocardia > Nocardia sp. NPDC004722. The sequence goes on along the minus strand of NZ_JBSGBY010000810.1, from coordinate 1,471 downwards.
CGGTCCCCGAGCCTGACCGACCGTCTCGAACGCGCCTTCGCGGGCCGGATAGCGGAGCTGCCGTCGCCGACCCGGGACGCGGTGCTGGTGGCCACCATCGACGCGATCGACGACCTGCCCGAGATCCTCGCGGCCGCATCGGTGCTCCATGGAGCCACGGTGTCGGCCGACGTCCTCGCCCCCGCTGAGTCGGCCGGGCTGCTGTGCATCGCGCAAGGCCGGGTTGAGTTCCGGCATCCGCTGATCCGGTCGGGAATCCTTCAGTCCGAGAGCATGACTCGTCGCCAGGCCGCGCACGGCGCACTCGCGCGTGTGCTGGAATCGCAGCCGTATCGGCAGACCTGGCATCAGGCTCACGCGATCGTCGGGCCCGACGACCGGGTCGCGGATCGGCTGGAGATCAACGCCGCGATAGCGCTCGCACGCGGAGCGGTGATGGCGGCCATCAACGATCTGGAACGGGCAGCACAGTTGACCACCGGCTCGGCCAGACGCGGTCACCGGCTGTTGCTCGCCGCCGAACACGCCTTCGGCCTAGGGCGGGTGGACATCGTGACGGACCTGCTGGCAGCGGCGGCGCGAACCGATCTGTCCGAACATGACACCGCACGGCTGGAATGGCTGCGTGAGATCTTCAGCGACGGCATTCCCGGTGACGCGATCCGGGTTCTCGAACTGTGCGATGTGGCCGCGCGCGCGGCGGCACATGATCTGAGCCTGGCGCTGAACCTGCTGTTGGGTGCGGCGTTGCGATGCTGGTGGGCCGACACCGGACCGGGCGCGCGGACCCGGGTGGTGGCGGTGACCGATGTCCTGACGGTGTCCTCCCACGACCCTCGCTCGATTGCGATACGCGCCGTCGCCGAACCGGTCCTGCGCGGCAGTTCGGTCATCGATGCGCTCACAGTGATCGACCCGGCGGGCGGTGCGGACGGAGACTCGTTACACCTGCTCGGTATGGCCGCGCACGCGGTCGGCGATGAACCCGCGGCGGCGAATTTCCTTGCGGAAGCTGAGGAGACACTGCGCGCTCGAGGGCGTCTGGGGCTGTTATCGCAGGTACTGAGCATGGCGGTCATGGTGAATCTGGCACTGGGGAATCTCGATCGCGCGGCCGCCGCGGCCGAGGAAGGGATCCGGCTGGCGGTGGAGACCGGCCAGCCGATCTGGGAAACCGGCACGACCGTGTGCGAAGCGGTTCACCAGGCATTGCGTGGCAATGCGGAGCAATCGCTGCGATTGGCGACCGAGGCGGAATTGGTCGCCAGCCGAGGACGGCTCAACGATCTGCTGTCGTGTGTACAGCTCGCACGCGGGATCGCCTGGCTCAGCGCCGGACGTGACCGGGACGCTTATCTCGCTCTGCGTCGTGCCTTCGATCCCGCTGTCGCCAGCTTTCACCAGCGAGAACGATACGGGGCCTTGATGTTTCTGGCAGACGCCGCGGTTCGCGCCGGACACCGCGCGGATC
>NZ_JBSGBY010000809.1:0-3098 GCF_053601505.1 Nocardia sp. NPDC004722 | reverse complement strand
GACGCGCTTGGCGGCCGACTTCGTTGAGGTGGTGGAGGGCCTGGGCGTAGGAGTCGAGGAGGGTGGTTTCGGCGTAGGGGATGCCGGTTTCGGCGCAGAAAGCTCGGACCAGGGGCTGGGCGGTGCGGAGGGCGGGGCGGGGCATGGAGGGGAAGAGGTGGTGTTCGATCTGGTAGTTGAGGCCGCCCAAGGCCAGGTCGGTCACGAAACCGCCGCGGACATTGCGGGAGGTGAGGACCTGGCGGCGGAGGTAGTCGGTGCGGTCGCCCTCCGGAAGTACTTCCATGCCTTTGTGATTCGGGGCGAAGGTGCAGCCCATGTAGAAGCCGAACAGGCCCTGTTGGACGGCGAGGAAGACCAGCGCCTTGAAGGGGGACAGGGCAAGGAAGATCATGGCCAGGTAGCCGATGGCGTGGGCGGCCAGCGCCGCGCCTTCGCGGCGGCGGTGCGGGATGGGCCAGGTCAGGACCGCGCGGACACTCGCGAAGTGGAGGCTGCCTGCCTCGAGCAGCAGGAGCGGAAAGAACAGCCACGCCTGGTAGCGGAAGACGAAGCGCCGCCAGCCTTTCCCGGCTGCCGCTCGCGCGCCCGAGTGGGCCAGCACCCCCGAGACGTCGGGATCGGCGCCCTCGGTATTGGGGTGCGCGTGGTGGCGGTTGTGATTGCTGGTCCACCACCCGATGCTCACGCCGGTCGCCAGATTGCCGACCACGAGCCCGTACCAGTGATTCGCCCGCCGCGTCCCGAAGATCTGCTGGTGCCCGGCATCGTGTCCGAGGAACGCCAGCTGCGCGAACACCACGGCGAGAAAGGCCGCGACAGCCAGCACCCACCAGGAGTCGCCGATCATCCACAGCGCCGCCCAGCCGCCGACGAAAGCCGTTGCGGTGAGCGCGCTTCGCCACGCGTAGAACCGCACCCGCCGCTCGAGCAGACCCGCCTGCCGCACCCGCCGCAGCAGAACCGCGTACTCACTGCCCCGTTTCGGTGCGGTTCCCGCCGGTCCGGCCGTCGGCCGCTGTCCCATCGTTTCGATCGCCAAGGGGTGTGCCCATCCTGCTCGCGTGGTCGTAGCGGTCCCTCCGCGAGCATGTCCCGTCAACTTCACCGCCAGGTGAACGATCGCACGGCCCGGCAACACATCTCAGTGACGATTTCACGCGGGACGATTCACGCGGCGGAGAAGGCGCCCAGTTCCGGGAGAGCTTGCCGGACCCAGGCGTAGGGGGAGACTACCGCGGCGATCGTCATGGCGGTGGCGTCTTTGAAGAGCGGACCGTAGAGCCGCTGGATCAGGGTGTGCTCGCCGCGCTGCACCGCCGCGGAACGGACCGAACGCAGCCCGCTGCGGACATCGGAGGACGCGCGGTAGCGGCGGTCGGCATCGGGAACGGGCAGCACGCGGCAGCCCTGCGTCCATATCCGTTGGGAGAGCAGCACGGCCTCGGGGCGGCCGTGTCGGAGGATCACGAAGGTTCCGGCGTCCGCGTTGACCTCACCGAGGATCTCGCGCCACTCTGCTCGCACCGTCGAAGTGTCGAGACCCTTCATCGTTGACATCTCCCTCTGGACGGCGACCAGACGCGCGGTCCAGCGTGATTCTCATGGTGGCTCAACGCTATCTGAGAACGGTGGGAGTGAAATGTGGCAAATCACTGATCTTCGGAACGCCGGATGGGGAATTGCACAATCACCGCCGGAGCGCTCGCTCACCGGCCGTGTAGGTAGGCCAGGACTGCCAGGACCCGGCGGTTGGTGTCGTCGGATTGGGTGAGGCCGAGTTTGGTGAAGATGTTCGCGGTATGTTTTCCCACCGCGCCCTCGCTGATGTACAGCCGCCCGGCGACGGCGGTGTTCGAGCAGCCTTCGGCCATGAGCGCCAGCACTTCCCGCTCACGGGGTGACAGCGCGCCGAGCGGTTCGTTGCGCGGCGTGCTGGCGAGGAGTTTCGCGATCACCTCGGGATCCATGACGGTGCCGCCCGCCGCGACCCGGCGAATGGCGTCCACGAACTGGTCGGCATTGAAGACCCGGTCCTTGAGGAGATAGCCGATCGCCCCGGTGCCGTCGGCCAGCAGCTCTCGTGCGTAGAGCTGTTCGACATGCTGTGAGAGCACCAGGACCGGCAGGCCCGGGCGTTCCCGCCGAGCCGAAAGCGCCTCCTGCAAGCCCTCATCGGTGAAGGTGGGCGGCAGCCGCACATCCACCAGGGCCACGTCGAGTTCGGTATCGCGCAGCGCCCGATGCAGTTCGGGCCCGGTGGCGACGGCCGCGACCACGTCGAAACCGTGCGCGGCCAGCAGATGGGTCATGCCGTCACGGAGGAGGAAGAGGTCCTCGGCGAGGACAATGCGCACGGCTGCTCCAGGGTCGGGATCGTCGCGCACCAGGTTATCGCGCGGAATCAGTCGGCGGTGCGCGGTATTTCGACCGTGACCAGCGTCGGCCCGCCGGGCGGACTGTCGAGCGAGACCCGCCCGTCGAAGCTGCTCAAGCGGTGTTCGATGCCGCGCAGCCCGGTGCCCAGCGCCGGGTCCGCGCCGCCGCGACCGTTGTCGCGCACCATGATTCGCACCAGCGTGTCCTGCCCCGCGAGCTCCACCTCGACCCGGTCGGCTCCGGAGTGGCGGGCCGCGTTGGTGAGCAGTTCGGCGATGGTGAAGTAGAGCGCCGACTCGACCGGAGACGCGACCGGCGCGTCCAGCCGGGCTTCGACGCGCACGTCGAGGGGACAGTCGAGGGCCAGTGCCCGCACCGCGTCGACGAGCCCGCGTTCGGCCAGCACCGGCGGATGGATGCCGCGCACCAGCCCGCGCAGATCCGCCAGCGCCGCGGCCGAGGCCGTCCGCGCCTGCGCCACCAGCTCTTTCGCCGCCCGCGGATCCCGGTCGATGAGCGCTTCGATCGCGCCCAGCGTCATGCCGACCGCGACCATGCGCGCCTGCGCGCCGTCGTGCAGGTCGCGTTCGATGCGGCGCAGTTCGGCGGTGAGGGTGTCGGTGGCGGCGGTCGCGCTAGCCGACGGCGTCCGGGAAGCGACCGGCCGACACCGGGAATGCCCCGTTCGTTACCCGAGCATGCCTGTGATCTTCGTCACA
>NZ_JBSGBY010000808.1:0-3101 GCF_053601505.1 Nocardia sp. NPDC004722 | reverse complement strand
GGCAGGTAGAGGCTGAGCGCCAGCTCGGTGCCCGCCGCGACCGCGAATTCGACCGGGTCGCTGACGATATCGGCCCCGGCGGGGATGCGCACCGAAGCCGCGCCCTCGAACCGCACCTGCTGTTCGGTCTCGGGCACGATCTCGCCGTCCGTCTTGCGGATCGCGATCCGGGCCGCGCCGATCGCCAGCTCGCCCGTGCCGTAGCGATTGGTCAGCCGCACCCGCAGCCGGGAGCCGCCCCCGGCCATCCGCACCACCTGCCGGACCGTCTCGCCGTCGAAGGCGCGCGGCTCGGCCAGCTTGATCTCCTCGGCCGGATTCACCAGCGGTGCACGGTAACCCGCGATCCAGTGCGTGTTCGTCATCGGAACCTCCATTTAGTTGCGCTGCGGAATATTGCGCTGACAACAAGATATCCCAAATGTTCCGCGTGTCAACTATCCGCAATGAAAACGTTTGGTCTAGGCTGCTCGGCGTGGATCCCAAGCATCTGTTCGACGACCCCCGGCTGACCGCGATGGGCCTGCTCTACGAGGCGCACGACGGGCTCGTCAGCCGCCTCGAGGAGGCATGGAAGGGCAATGGACTCTCCGGCCTCGACCTCAATGCCCTGCTGCGTCTGAGCCGTTCGCCCGGCCGCAAGCTCCGGATGACCGATCTGGCCACCCAGACCAACCTGTCCACCAGTGGCGTCACCCGCCTGGTGGACAGGTTGGAGCGCAACGGTTTCGTGCGTCGCGAGGCCGCCCCGGGCGACCGGCGCAGCTCCTACGCCGTACTCACCGCCGCCGGGGCGACCCGGGTGGCCCGGGTGCTGCCGGTCTACCTGGACGGTGTCGAGCGCTGGTTCACCGGGCTGTTGACGCCGGAACAACTCGAGGCGTTCACCGCCGGCCTGCGCGTGATCCGCGATGCCACCAATCCGGAGGCCACCCAGATTTCGGAATGATCGGGGCCGTCGCAGGCGGTAGTTTCAAACCGCGAGGTGTCTTCTGCGGCAGGAAGTGGGAACGGGTATGGCGACCGAACGCGCGTTGGTCATCGGGGGCGGCGGGGTGGCCGGAATCGCCTGGGCGACCGGGATTGTCGCGGGGCTGGCCGATACGGGCGTGGATCTGACGCAGGCGGATCTGTTGCAGGGCACGTCGGCCGGATCCAATGTGACCGCACAGTTGGGCAGCGGGCTGGAGATCGCGGAACTGGTGCGGCGGCAGGTGGATCCGGCGGTGCAGAGCCGCGAGATCGTGCCGTCCATGGAGAAGTTCGCGGGACTGTGGGAGACGCTCGGAGCGACCCTCGAGGCGATGCCGACCGACTCGGTCGAACGTCGCCGCACGATCGGCGCACTGGCCCTGACCGCCGATTCGGTGCCGGAACCGGAGCGGCGGGCCGTCATCGAATCCCGGCTGCCCGTGCACGAGTGGCCCGAACGGGCCTTGCGGATCGTGGCGGTCGATGCCGCGACCGGTGAACTGCGGATCTTCGACAAGGACTCCGGCGTGGCCCTCGTCGACGCGGTGACGGCCAGCTCGGCCGTGCCCATGGTGTGGCCGTGCGCCACCATCGGCGATGCCCGCTATACCGATGGCGGCGTGCGAACCTCGGTGAACGCCGACCTCGCCACCGGCTACGCGCGGGTGCTGGTGATCGCGCCGATGCCGGACGGGGAACTCGAGGCCCAGGTGGCGGGTCTGGTCGCGGCCGGCGCGCGGGTCGAGGTGATCGCGCCCGACGAGGCGGCCATCGCCGCCTTCGGACTCAACCCCCTCGACTCCGCCACCCGCGTCCCGTCGCTGGAAGCCGGTCGCGCCCAGGGCAAGGCGGACGCGGACCGCATCGCGGCGCTCTGGAAGGACTGAACCGTCAGCCGACGGCACCGGCCGCCAGTGCCTCGAGCCAGCCGCCGTATTCGCTGATGTCCTTGGCGGATTCGGCGGCGGCCCCGGTACAGCCGAATCCGGTGCGCCAGCTGCCGTCGGCGAGTTCGACCGCGCCGAGCTGCATCGGCGCGGGCAGGTCCGCGAGGAAGCGGCCGAGTGCGGCGGGGGAGAGCAGCCAGCGCTCCCCGGCGATCGCCACGCCGGATTCGGTTGCGGGGACGCGGGTCACGGCCGGTTTGGGCGGCACCGTGTCCAGCGCGGCCAGCCGGTAGTGCGGCGCGGTCTCGACCACGCCACCCCAGCGGGCACCCAGCTCGATCAGTTGATGCTCCAGCGGCTGCCCGCGGAGATGCGCACCGAACACGATCAACTCCTGCACCCGCGCGGCCGCCATCGGCCACACCGATTCTCCGAGCTCGGTCCCGCTGATCATCGCGGCCACATCCAACGCGACCGCGTCCTCGAACGCGCGCGCCAGCACGGTAACCCCGAAATACGGTTCGTCCGTAGGCACCGCCACCGCACAGAGATCGAAGAGGTTGCAGAAGTTCGTGTAGGTACCCAGCCGCGAATTGACCCCGACCGGATCGGCCGCGACCTCGGCGATTGTCGGATGCATCGGCGCGGTCGGGACCAGCAGCGCATCCGCCCCCGCCAGGCTCGCCATGGCGTTGGCCCGCAGCCGTTCCAGCGCGGCCAGATCCGCGACCAACTGGTGGGCGGGTATTTCGCGGGCGGCCCCGATGATGGAACCGACTGTGGGATCGACGGATTCGGGGTGAGCATCGACGAACGCGCCGACGGCCGCATAGCGCTCGGCGACCAGCCCGCCGTCGTAGAGCAGTCTCGCGGCCGCCAGGAAGGGTGCCGCGTCGATCTCGACAATCGTCGCGCCCCCGGCGCGGAGAGTGGCGATGGATTGGTCGAAGGCATCGCGCCACAGCGGATCCAGATCCGGCAGGGTGCCGAATACCGCCACCACCGGCCGTGGCGGCGCGGCCAACCGGACATCCGCGGGCCAGTCGCGCGTCGGGATCTCCGCGGGCGGTGTAGCCAGTCGACCGTCCGAGGGCCGGACACCCATGGGTGTGCCGGAAGCCATCGCTCGCATGGCGCGGTCGGCCGTGACCAGATCGGCCGCGAGGATGGTCACGCAGTCGTAGGAACGGCAGGCGGGGACGACCCCCTCGGTCGAGATCACGCCGACCGTGGGCTTGATGC
>NZ_JBSGBY010000807.1:0-3106 GCF_053601505.1 Nocardia sp. NPDC004722 | reverse complement strand
ACCAGATCCCCGGTCCGGTACATGCGTTCGCCCTGCCCGAACGGGTTGGCCACGAACCGATCCGAGGTGAGATCCGGCCTGCGGACGTATCCGCGCGCCAATTGCGCACCAGCCAGGTACAACTCACCCGCGACACCGGCCGGAACCGGCCGCAGCCGTGAATCCAGCACGTAGACGCGAATGTTCCACTGCGGCAGCCCGATCGGCACCGAATCACGCTCATCGGCACGCGCCTGCCAGTAGGTCACCGACACCGCAGCCTCGGTCGGCCCGTACAGGTTGTGCACCTTCGCACCGCACACCGCCGCGAACGCCGCCACCGTCTCCGGCGGCAACGCCTCACCGATGACGAACACATCACGCAGGCTCGCGAGCGCTCCGGGCGCGGTGTGCGCGGCAAAAACCGTCAGCATCGACGGCACGAAATCGGTGACAGTCACCCCATGACGCGCAATAGATTCCGCCACATACTGCGGATCACGATGCCCGTCGTGCGTCGCGACCACCAGCTTCGCACCGGCCCGCAACGGCATGAAATAGCCCCACAACGACACATCGAAGGTCGTCGCCGTCTTCTGGAGATAAACGTCCCCCGGACCCATCGGATACTCGTCCAGCATCCAGGTGGTCTGGTTGTGGATGGCCCGATGCGACACCGCGACGCCCTTGGGGCGGCCGGTGGAACCCGAGGTGAAGATGACGTAGGCCGGATGCTCCGGCAGCAGCGGACGCAGCAGGTCATTGTCCGACACCGGATCGGCGGAGAACACGGTCGAATCGACAGCGTCCAGCAGCACCACCGAGGTCCGCTCCGGGACAGGCACGGCATCGGCGGTGGTGGTCAGCACGCACGCCGGGCGCGCGGTCTCGAGGATGTGCGCGATCCGCTCGGCCGGATGATCAGGATCCAACGGCACATACGCACCACCCGCGGTGATGACGGCATACATGCCCACCACCAGATCCAAAGAGCGCCGAACCGCCAGTCCGACGAGCGATTCCGGCCCCACTCCCCTATCGATGAGGAGCCGCGCCAGCCGATTGACCCGCGCGTCGAACTCCCGATACGTCAGCTCCGCACCCTCGAAATGCACGGCGACCGCCTCGGGATGGGCGGCGACCGCACGCCGGAACCCGCCGAGCAGCGACTCCTCCGCGACGGCATGCCGGGTGTCGTTCCACTCCAGCACCATTCGCGCGCGCTCCGGCACGGAGAGCAGCTCGATCTCGCCGACGGGCCTGGCGGGCTCGGTCACCACGGCGGACAGCACCCGCACCAGCCGGTCCGCGAACCCCGCGATCGTGGCCCGGTCGAAAAGGTCGGTGGCATAGGTGAACACCGCCGCCATGCCCTCGCCCGCCCGTGGCAGCAGCGACAGTTGCAGATCAAATTTCGCCATCGCACCGTCGGATTCGACGGACTCGACGAGCAGCCCGGGCAGCTCCACCCGGGGCGCGTCGAGGTTCTGGAAGAACATGGCGACCTGGAACAGCGGGTGATGCGCCTGGGTGCGGACCGGGTCCAGCACCTCGACCAGCCGCTCGAACGGCAGCTCGGCGTGCGAGAAGGCCGCCAGATCCACTTCTTTCGTGACCCGCAGCAGATCCGCGAACCCGGCTCCGGCCTCGACCCGCGTCCGCAGGGCGAGCGTATTGACGAACATGCCGACGAGATCGTCGAGCTCCCGCTCACCACGGCCCGCCACCGGCGTACCGATCACGATGTCGCCGGTGCCCGACAGCCGCGCCAGCAGCACGGCGAAGGCGGTGTGCAGCACCATGAACGGAGAAGCGCCACCGGCCTGCGCGAGCCCGTCGATCCCCGCGACCAGCTCCGCGTCGATCTCGAAGGCGAAGGTCGCGCCCCGCCCGGACGCCACGGTCGGCCGCGGACGGTCGGCGGGCAGGTCGATGCGCTCCGGGATACCCGCCAAAGCCGCACGCCAGTAAGCGATCTGGGCCGCGGCCAGCGACCCGCTCTCGTGCTCCGCGCCCAGCAGCGCACGCTGCCACAGCGTGTAATCGGCGTACTGCACCGGCAACGGCTGCCACGGCGGCACCGCGCCATTGCGCCGGGCCAGGAAGGCCGTCATCAGGTCTCGCGCGAACGGCCCGGTCGAGAAGCCGTCGGCGGCGATGTGATGCAGGACGATCGCGATGACGTGCTCGTCGTCCCCGAGCCGGGCCAGTTCCACCCGCAGCGGCACCCGCGCCGACACATCGAACCCGGCCAATGCCACCCCGCTCAGCCACCCGGCAAGCGCCGACTCCTCCACCGACTGCACGTCCAGCTCCGGAATCACCTGCACCGCAGGCAGAATCACCTGACTACCGACCCCGTCCACCGCCGGGTACACGGTCCGCAACGCCTCGTGCCGCTCGATCACATCCCCGAACGCGGCCCGCAACGCCGCCGCATCCAACGCCCCGGTCACCCGCAGCGCGAAGGGAATATTGTCCGCGGCCGAGGCCGGGTCGAACTGGTTGAGGAACCACATCCGCTGCTGCGCGGGCGAGAGCGGAATCCGTTCCGGCCGCGGCCGCGCCTCCAGCGGCGCACGGCCGCCCGCACCCTCGAGCGCGGCCAGCTCACGCGCCAGCCCCGCGACACTCGACGCGGTGAACAGCAGCCTGCCGGGCACGCGCGCGGAGATCACCGCGCCGAGCCGAGCCGCGGCCCGCGCGGCGATCAGCGAATTGCCGCCCAGACCGAAGAAGTCGTCGTCCGCGCCGATCGGGTCCACCGTGCCCAGCAGTTCCGCGAACACCTCGGCGACCGCCGCCTCCAGGCGTCCCGCCGGAGCCCGGAATTCGGCGACACGCAAGGTCGGCGCGGGCAGCGCCCGGCGGTCCAGCTTGCCGACCGGGGTCAGCGGAATCGTGTCCAGCACGGTGACGGACGTGGGCACCATGTGCGCGGGCAGCTCGCGGGCGGCCAGGGCCAGCAGCTCGTCCACCGCCACCGTCGCCGCACCGTCGGCATGCACGTAGGAGGCCAGAATGGTGGCTCCGTCGGCGAGTTCGTGCCCGATCGTCACCGCGAAGTCCACGCTCGGATGCGCCGCGAGCACCGCGTCGATCTCCCCGAGCTCGATCCGGAAGCCCC
>NZ_JBSGBY010000806.1:0-3126 GCF_053601505.1 Nocardia sp. NPDC004722 | reverse complement strand
GCTCTTCATGAACCCGTCCTATGGCGGCTACTACGGCGTCGCCCTCTACGACACGAAAACCGCGACCACGATCGTCGTCTACGCCACCCTCGGTCCCACCTCGGATCCGAACAAGAACGGCGCCATCACTATCGGCTCCGCCCTGGCCACCCTGCTGGTCCCCGACCACCCACCGCAGATCCCCGCCTGAGCATTCCAACCGGTCGGCGGGCATTTGCGCGGCAAACCTGTGGTCAGCGGCTAGGCTGGCTCGGACACCCGGGTCTTGACGCAGGTCGGCCGAGAGGAGTTTGCGATGAGCGCCGAGGATGCCGCTACCGCACCGGCGATGGCCGGCGATCTGTCGGGCATCGTGGGGCAACACCTCATCTACGCCTACGAGAATGGGTGGAAATACGAGCTCTACGTTCGCAACTCGCAGGCGGTCGCGTTCCGCTGCCTGATGGGACCGATGTTCGGCCGCTGGTCCACCGACCAGGCGGCGAAGATGATCCAGCTCGAGGGCGATATGTACAAGATCGCCTGGGTCGAGCCCACCGGCACCGTCACCGTTCTCATCGCGTGGCTGGGCGAACGCCGCGTCCACACCACCACCTGCTACCCGCAGTGGATGCTGGACTACCCCGAAAGCACCCTGGGCCGCTACGAGGACAACCTCGCCGAGATCGTCAGCGAACGCGACAAGGGGCCGACCTACCCGCAAACCTTGGTCGCCTCCACCGGCCGCATCACCTATCTCGCCACCCGCGATGCCGACGACGACACCGTCATCGACTGCCCGCCGGGCAAACTCCCGCACGATTACGCGAATCGCACGAACTAGCCGGTCGTTCCGGTCATGAGGTCGTAGCAGTAGTTCACCCAGGACGTGACGAAGCGGTCCTCGTCGACGCCGAGCGGCGGCTGTCCGTAGGTCCATCGGGTGTGCACGTAGTTGAAGACCGCGCCGATCATGATGGCGGCCGAGGCTTCCGGATCGCTCGACGGGTGACTCGTCTCGGCCGCCCATCCGGTCGTGAACGCCACGGCGGCCAGGTGTGAGGCGTCGACGAGGTGGACGCGGCAGCGGTCGCGCAGCTCCGGGAAGCGGTCGCCGTCGCGTTCGATGATGCGCAGCAGATCGCGTTGCTTCTCGATCGCGCCGAGCAGCCAACGGCACACCAGCGTCAGCTCCGAACGCAGATCGCCCAGCGGCAGCAGGCCCAGCACCGCCGCCTGCCCCTGCTCGATCTCGCTGATCTGGTTGTCGATGGCCGCGGTGAGCACGCCTTCCTTGGATTGGAAGTGCCGGTAGAAGCCGCCGCCGCGCACGGCCAGCCCGGCGTCGCCCTCGATGTCGCCGACCGTGGTGCCCGCGAACCCCTTGTCCGCGAACAGCTTCAGCGCCGATCGCATCAGCCGCTCCCGCGTCGAACCGCCGGTTCTGTCTGTCGCAGGTGCGTTCATCTGGACATTATTACCCGCCCTACCTGGCCTGCAATCACATGCATTGACCATGCCATCAATTGATTACTAGAATCAGCGGACGATTACTTCGGGTCCGAGGAGACCGCCATGACGAAGAAGAATCTGTCCGCGACCATCGATATCGATGCCGCTCCCGCGCAGGTCTGGACCGTGGTGTCCGATCTGCGGCGAATGCCGCAGTGGAGCGAGCAGTGCCGCGTGATGCGGCCGCTGGGCGCCGTGCGGAAGGGCGCTCACACGATCAACATGAACCGGCAGGGCCGCAAGTACTGGCCGACAGCCTCGCGTATCGAACGCTTCGAGCCGAACCGCGAGGTCGCCTTCCGAACCCTGACCAACAACAGCGTCTGGTCCTTCGAGATCGCCCCGACCGCGACCGGCGCTCGACTGACCCATCGCCGCACGGTTCCTCCGGAGGGCACGACCTGGATCTCCCGCACCATCGTCGATCACGTCCTCGGCGGCGAGGACAACTTCGATGTCGAGATGGCCGACGGCATGTACGCGACACTCGCCAAAATCAAGTCGGCAGTCGAGGATTCCCGCACCCCGTAGGGTGGGCCTCATGGCCGATGAAAACGAAGTCCCCGCCGATACCGCGGGCGAAGTTACCGAGTCGCCGGAGGAGGCGACCAAGCGCAAGTTCCGGGAAGCGCTCGAACGCAAGAACGGCCACACCGCAGCGGGCAGTTACCACAACGACGGCAAGGTCCGCGGCGCGCACGCCCAAGCGGGCGGCAAACGCACCTTCCGCCGCCGCGCGGGCGGCTAGCCGTTACGAAAACGACGAAGGCCCGGTCCGTCTGGACCGGGCCTTCGTGATTCATGCTGCGGGACTGGGCTCTTCCTCGAGCACGGCCTCACCGCGGGCCACCATGCCCGCCTGATCCGACAGCTTCAGGTGCGGAATGAACAGTGCCAGCACAAAAGCCAGCAACGCGCCCGGAATCAGATACCAGAAGCCAGGCACCAGGGCGTTCACGTACGCGCCGACAATGGCGTCGTGCAGACCGCTGGGCAGATGCTTGACCACGGTCGGCACCAGGCTGCCGGGGTCGAGGTGGGCGGCCATCGCCTCCTGCGGATGTGCGCGGAAGGCGTCGGTGAGCCCGTCGGTCAGGCGGTGGGTGAAGATCGAGCCGAAGATGGAAACACCGATCGCGCCGCCCATTTCACGGAAGTAGTTGTTGGCGCTGGTGGCCGTGCCGATCTGGTCGGGGCTCACCGCGTTCTGCACGACCAGCACGATGATCTGCATGATCAGGCCCAGCCCCGCGCCGACCGCGAACAGCATGCCGCCGATCACCCACATGGAGGTGTGCGCGTCCAGGCGGGTCAACCACAGCATGGCGGCCACCATGATGAGCGCGCCCACCGGCGGGTACACCCGGTAGCGGCCGGTCTTGTTGATGGCGTTCATCGAGGTGATGAGGGTGGCCATCATGCCGATCATCATGGGAATCAACAACAGTCCCGACACCGCGGCCGTCGCGCCGGTCGCCATCTGCAGATACGTCGGCAGGAAGCCGAGCGCCGCGAACATGACCAGGCCGACGACCAGGCCGATGGCCGAGGTGAGCACGAAGGTGCGGTTGCGGAACAGCCACAGCGGCAGCTTCGACGCCCCCACCGTCGCCCAACTCTCCGCCCGCGTCGTCC
>NZ_JBSGBY010000805.1:0-3128 GCF_053601505.1 Nocardia sp. NPDC004722 | reverse complement strand
GCTGGAGTTGGCTGCCAAACTCGGCTTCTCGCTTTCCGATCGCACCATGATCGCGACGGCCATTTCCGAAGTGGCGCGCAATATCACGAGTTACGCGGGCACCGGCGAGATCCGCCTGGGCGTGCAGGACCGGGAGGGTCGGCGCTCGATGGTGGTGCAGGCCAAGGACAATGGACCCGGCATTCCCGACATTCCACGCGCCATGGAGGACGGCTTCTCCACCGGACGCGGTCTGGGCCTGGGACTTCCGGGCTCACGCCGGCTGATGGACGGCATGATCATCGAATCCCAGCCCGGGCACGGCACTCTCGTCGAAATGTGGAAGTGGGTGCCCACCGGTGCGTGAGGACGGTTTCATCGGCGCGGTCGAGTGGGCCGTCGCCGGGCGCGCACTACCGGGGCAACGAGTTTCGGGCGACCGGTCGGTTGTTCTCGATGCGGGCGGCGGCTCGGTGCTCTTCGCCGTGCTCGACGGCCTCGGTCATGGCGCGGCCGCCGCGGACGCCGCCGATCGGGCCGCGCAGGTGCTGGCCGAGAATCGCGCCGAGCCGCTGGACGTGCTGTTGCTGCTGTGCCATCGCGCCATGTCCGACACGCGCGGCGCGGCGGTCTCGCTGGCGCTGTTCGACTCTCGCGACCGCGTGCACTGGCTCGGCGTCGGCAATGTCGAATCCCGCATCGTCGCCGCGGCTCCCGGCAAACCGGCCATTCGCGCCACCGCGCTCCTGTCCGGCGGCATCGTCGGCTACCTGCTGCCACCGAATCTGCAACCGCAGACCGTCCCGGTGCGGCCGGGCGACCTGCTGCTGATGACCACCGACGGCATCACCAGCGCCTTCGTCGACTCCATCGACCTGTCGAAACCTACCGCGGAGATCACCGCCGAGATCCTGGCGCGGCACGCCAAGGACACCGACGACGCGGTCGTGCTGGCCGCCCGCCATCGCGGGCATTCCCATTCCTCCCAACCCATTCCGGTCGTGAAACATGAGTGAGATCCCGGCGTGAGTGCGGTACTGGCCGCTTTCCGCGAGGCGTACGCCGGTGCGCTGCGGCTGCACCTGCGCACCCCCACCCAGACCACCCTGGCCGAGGGTTACGAGCTCGGCCGCCGCGCGCTGGTCGAGGGCGTGAGCATTCTCGACCTCACCGAACACCACTTCCGGCTGCTCGAACACGACGGCATCCTGCCCACCCCGGACGGCACCGACCGCAGCGAAGCCGCGCTGGAGTTCCTGTTGCAGACCATGGCCGCGCTGGATGTCGCCACCCGCGGCTTCCTCGACGGCACCCGCCGCTACGAGCAACAGCGTTCGCGCGCCGATGATCTCGCCGGGCGCGACGCCTTCCGCACCGCGCTCGTGGAGTCGCTGCAGGACGGGTTCTTCGTCGTCGACGCGCAGGGCACGCTGGTCGAGGTGAATTCGGCGTTCGGCGCGCTGACCGGGTACGGACCGGACGGCATCCCGTACGCGCTCCCCCACCCCTGGACCGTGCCCGAAGCGCCCCGCTATCCCGACCTGGGCACCGATGCCGCGCGCTTCGTCATGCCCATCCGGCACCGCGACGGGCGGCGGCTGTGGCTGGCGGTCTCGACCAGCTCGCTGGTGAAACCCGAAGACGGCGAACGCATTTTCGTCGGCACCCTGCGCGATGTCACCGCCGAGCACGACGCACAGGCCCGCGACCAAGCGGTGTCACGGCTGGCGACCGCGGTCGGTGCGGCCACCAGCGTGGTCGAGGTGCTCAGTGTCGGACTGGAGGAACTACGCCGGGCCGTCGGCGCGGAGGCCGCGGTCGTCTCGGTCTGGCCCAACCGGCACACCGGCCCGGAACTGTATGTCTCCGAGGACAATCCGTACACCGGCGCGGGCATCGCACCGCATCACACCCAGCCCATCGCGCGGCCGGATCGCCTGCTCGACGGCGGCGAGTCCCGGCAGGTGCTCGACGCGCGGGCGCGCGCCCTGCTCGATCGCGCGCGGCTGCAACCCGGACGCACCATGTTCGCCATCCCGGAGGGGGTGTCGAGCTCCGAAGGCATCGTCGCGCCGCTCGGCGAGAGCGGGGATTCGGCGCTGTGGCTGCGCTTCTCGGCCCCGCGCGTCATCACCCCCGGCGACTGGGCGCTGTTCTCCCTGCTGGTCGGGCATCTGAGCCTGGCCGTGCAGCGCGCCCGCAACTTCGATCAGGCGCGTTCCACTTCGCTGACGCTCCAGCGCGCCATGCTGGGTCCGATCGAACTGCCGCCACGTTTTTCGGTGCATTACGAGCCCGCGCTGCCGCCGCTCGAGATCGGCGGCGACTGGTACGACGTGGTGCGCCTCGAGGACGGCACCATCGGCGTGGTGGTCGGCGACTGCGTCGGCCGTGGCCTGTCCGCGGCCGTGGTGATGGGCCAGTTGCGCTCGGCCGCACGGGCATTGCTGCTGCGCGGCGCGGGTCCGGCGCAGTTGCTGGCCGAGCTCGACACCGTCGCGGCACGCATCCCGGGGGCCATGTGCACCACCGTGTGCGCGGCCATCCTGGATCCGGTGCGGGGGCTGGTGCGCTACTCCAATGCCGGGCACATGCCGCCGGTGCTGGCCGCGCCCGGCCGCCGGGGGCGATTGTTGGAAGGTGGGCGCGCGGTTCCGCTGGCCACCTTCGATATTCCGCGCCGCCCCGAGGCCACCACCCCGATGGCACCCGGTTCCACGCTCGTGCTGTTCACCGACGGCCTGGTGGAGCAGCGCGGGGTCGATATCACCGAGCGGTTCGAGGAGCTCGCCGACGAATTGACCGGTCTCGCCGGGCAATTGCCGCGCGAGGTGGCCGACGCGGTGCTGTCGCGGCTGCGCCCCGCCGGGGGTTACGACGACGACGTGGCCATGGTGGTCTACCGGCAGCCGCCCGCGACCCTGCGGCTGGATGTGCCCGCGCAAGCCCGTGAGCTGTCGGGTATCCGGCGCGCGCTGCGCGCCTGGCTGACGGCCGCGGCGGTGCCGCACGACACCGCCGTGGATCTGGTGTCGGCCGCGAACGAGGCCTGTAGCAACAGCATCGAGCACGCCTACCTCGACGGCGTGCCCGGCCAGGTGCAGCTCAGCGCGGACTGCGGGGTCGACACCCTCACCATCGAGGTGACC
>NZ_JBSGBY010000804.1:0-3137 GCF_053601505.1 Nocardia sp. NPDC004722 | reverse complement strand
GAGCGGATCACGGTGTCGATGCGTTGTTCGGCGTCACCGGTGAGGCCGTCGAGCACGCCCACGAAATCGCGCCGCAGCGTCTCCTCTCGGGAGGCGATCTCGTTCCACAGCGACTGCGGGTTGGGGAAATACCGGTAGGCGGTGGCGGGGGAGACCCGGGCCGCCTCGGCGACCTCGGGAATCGAGGGTGAGTGGCCGTCTTTCGCGAGGGTTATCGCGGCCTGCAACAGCGCCTCACGGGTGCGCAACTTCTGATTCTGCCGACCGCTCGTGAGAAATTTCTCTTGACGTGAGACGCTCATCTCACGAAGATAGCAGAGTCTCATGAAATTGGTCTCACCGAACAGGGAGGAACGTGATGACCGAGCGGGTAATGACACCGGAGGAAATGAACGAGATCTACACCCGGCACGCCGCCGCGGAGGCGAGCAAGGATGTCGAGGGGATCCTGGCGACGCTCAGCGACGAGGTCGAACACGAGGTGGTGGGCGATCCGCGCGGAATCCTGCGCGACCATGCGGCCATCGGAGCCCGCTATCGGGAGCTGGTCGAATCCATCGACGAGGACAAGTTCGAGACCGTGCACCGGTACTACGGTGAGAACTTCATGGTCGACGAATCGCATTGGTGGGGGCGGGTGCCCGGGAACTTTCTGGGGATTCCGGGCAACAACCGGCAGGTCGACTTCCGAATCCTGCACGTCTGCGAATTCCGCGACGGGAAGATGACGCGCGAGAACGTCTGGCTGGACGTCGCGGCGGTGATGCAGCAGCTCGCACCCGCGCACTGATCGGGCGCACGCTCCGAGCAGATTTCCGGCGGGGCCTCAACCGACAACCGGCCGGGCCCCACGGGGCTCCGGCCGGAAATCTGTGCCGCCGCGCTGATTTCGAGGGGTGCGCGGCGGTGCTGGTGAAACTACTTCAGCGCCTTGCGGACCGCGCCGATGAGCTGGTTGGTGAGGGCGCGCAGGCCCGGTTCCAGGATGGCGTCCGGCACGGGCAGGCTCGGCTCGGATTCCATGGTGTACACGACCCGGGTGCCGCCGGGGGCGTCGGAGAAGCTGACGGTGCCGACGTGGCGCTTGACCGGCGCGCCCGCGATGACGCGATAGACCATGCGCTCGTTGGGGACCAGTTCGGTGGTCTCCTCGGTGGGGCCGATGCCGCCGATGCCGAGGTGGTACTGGGCGCCGACGCCGTTGGGCGCGCCGATGCCCGGCTTCTTGAGCGAGACCTTGATGGGCACATAGGGATTGATGCTGTCTCGCTCGGTGAAGAGCTTGTAGACGGTCTCGCGCGGGGCGGGAAGGACGGTGTCCACGGTGGTACTGGCCATGACGGGAGCATATCCTTACCCGCTAGTAAGAAGATAGGCGCGAATGGGACATTCCGTTCGAGCCGATGGCATCACAGTGACGGATCGTCATGCTGACCGGCGCGCCTCCACCATTGGTTGAGACTTTACGGTAATCATCGATCGTTATGAAGATGCTGGCCCTGCTTTCGCGCTCAACCGAAACGCTGCCTGGTCTGACCGGTATGGCCCGGGTGGACCGGAATACGAGGCGGTTGTTGCAGCGGGTGGGGCCGGGAGATGTCGTCGTCCTGGACGAGATGGACCTGGATCGGCTCACCGCCGACCGGCTCGTCGAAGCCCAGGTGGCGGTGGTCATCAACGCCTCGCCCTCGATCTCCGGCAGATATCCCAATCTGGGCCCGGAAGTGCTGGTGGCCAACGGCATTCAGCTGATGGACGCGGTCAGCTCGGACGTCTTCAAGAAGATCAAGGACGGCATCCGGGTCCGGGTCGAGGACGGCGTGGTCTACGCCGACAAGCTGTCGAAGAAGGAACCCGAGGCGCTCGTCGAGGGCATCGAGCTCACCGAGGCCGCCATCGCCGAACGCATGATCGAGGCCCGCAATGGGCTGGCCGATCATCTGGAGGCGTTCTCCGGCAACACCATCGAGTTCATCCGCACCGAATCCTCGCTGCTCATCGATGGAATCGGGGTGCCGGACGTCGAAATCGACATGAAGAAGCGGCATGTCGTGGTGGTGGCCGACGGCCCGGAGCATATCGAGGACCTCAAGCGCATCAAGCCGTTCATCAAGGAATACGCGCCCATCCTGATCGGCGTCGGACGCGGCGCGGACACCTTGACCCGCAACGGATATCGGCCCGACCTGATCGTGGGCGATCCAGAGGAGATCACCGCCACCACGCTCAAATCCGGTGCGGAGGTGATCCTGCCCGCCGATACCGACGGCCACGCCAAGGGTTTGGAGCGCATCCAGGATCTGGGCATCGGCGCGACCACCTTCCCGTCCTCGGGCGCGCCCGCGGATCTGGCGCTGCTGCTGGCCGATCATCACGGCGCGTCGCTGATCGTCACCGTCGGCGCGGCGGCTTCCCTCGACGACTTCTTCGACCGTGGTCGCCGCGATTCGAATCCGGCAACCTTCCTGACACGCCTCAAAATGGGCACCAAGCTGATGGATGCCAAAGCCGTTGCGGCGCTGTACCGTCACCGGGGCTCGGGGTGGGCGGTCGCGCTGGTGGTGCTGGCCGCGCTGGTCGCCCTGGTCGTCGCGCTGCTCGCCACCCACATGGGCGGTGAGGCGCTGACCTGGGCCACCGACACCTGGCATCGCGGATCGCACTGGGTACAGGGGCTATTGGACCGGCAAAAGTAGAGGACTCATGATTTCCTTTCGCCACCATGCGATTTCGATCGCCGCGGTATTCCTGGCCCTGGCGGTCGGCGTGGTGCTGGGCACCCGCACCCAGGGCAACGGATTGTTCCCCGGCGCGGGCGACCGGCAGCAGGTCACCGATCTGCGTGCCGAGAACGCACGGTTGAGCGAACAGGTGAAGGCCGCCGACGCGTTCCTGTCGGGCGCGGCGGGCAAACTGCTGGCGGGCAGTCTGGCCAACCGGTCGGTACTGCTGTTCACCACTCCCGACGCGGACAGCGGTGACGCCGACGCGGTCACGGCCGCGCTCACCACCGCCGGGGCCACGGTCACCGGCCGCGTCGGGCTCACCGGCGCGTTCACCGACTCCTCCGAGGGCGATCGCCTGCGCACCGCGCTGGTGAACGTGGTGCCCGCGGGCGCGCAGCTCAAGATCGACGC
>NZ_JBSGBY010000803.1:0-3140 GCF_053601505.1 Nocardia sp. NPDC004722 | reverse complement strand
ATACGCCCGGCTGCGTAGGCTTTTCACCCAGTACGACGGCGTCGGGCATCCACTGCTGACCGATCTGCGCACCGGTATCGACGCCGCCGAACGACGCGGGGTCGCGGTCACCGTGGAGGCCGCGCCCACCGGCCGCGACCTGCCCGACGCCGTACGCGGCCACCTGGTGGCCGCGACTCGGATCATGCTGGACGCCAGCCGTTCCCGCGCCCGCGTGGTGGTCACCGCGGACGCGGAGGGCTGCACGGTCAGCGCGCTGGGCGACTGCCCCGTCGAAACGCTGGACCGACTCTCCACGCTGACCGACGCCGCCGTGCACACCGAAGTGGTGACCGCGGGCGAATTGCTGTGGGCGCGACTGCATCACCGCTTCGAGTTGGAGGAAGCCCGTTGATCCGCATCGCCATCGTCGATGACCATCCGCTGATCCGCGACGGGGTCCGCGGCTGGTGCGCCGCCGCCGAGCCGCACATCCTGGTGTCCGCCGACCATCCCGATCCGGCCACCTTCCTCGCCGCCACGGGCCCCGACCGCGGTGACCTGGACGCGGTGGTGCTGGACCTCCAATTCGACCAGCGCGCACCGGATCTCGACGCCCTCACCACGATCTGCACACGTGGTCACCGGGTGGTCGTCTACTCCCAGTACACCGAACCCCATCTGGTCCGCGACTGCCTGGACCTGGGCGCGGTCACCTACCTTTCGAAAACCGAAGGCCGCGAACACCTCATCGCCGCACTGCACGCGGCCGCCGAGGTGCGGCCCTACCTGAGCCCGACCATGGCCCGCGCCATGAGCACCGACGGCGACGACCGCCCCAAACTCTCGCAACGCGAACGCGAGGTGCTGCTGGCCTGGTTCCAGACCGAATCCAAAGCCCTGGTGGCCCAACAGCTCTACATCACGGTCGGCACCGTCAACACCTACCTGGAGCGCATCCGCGCCAAGTACGCCTCGGTCGGCCGCTCGGCGCCCACCAAGGCGGCGCTGGTGGCCCGCGCCATCCGCGACGGTCTCATCACCACCGACGAGCTCTGAGCGGCCGCCGTGTAACCCGCGTCCTTATCCGTAGATACCCGCCGAATTCACACGCCTCGGCGGGGCTCCATCGGAAGGAAGCCGAATGTCTACTCCGACAAGCAGAGCGGCGGCGATAGCGCGATTGGCCGCGATCGCCGCGACCATGGCCGCCGTGCCCGCGATCGCGGCGAGCATCGCCGGTCCCGCCGAAGCGGCCGCGCCGCCGACCATCCCGGTCGGGTCGGCGGCACTGACGCATCTCTCGACGCTGTTCGATCAGGGACTCGGCGTCGTCCCCGCCGCGCACGACGTGCAGCAGGACACGAACGAGCCGAATCCGTTCCATCAGTTCCACCAGGGTCCGTTCAAGCAGGGAGGTTTCGGACAGATCATCCCGTTCCACGAGGCGCCCCCGCCGCACAATCCGCCGCCGGACCCCTTCGAACAGCTCGTCGATCCCTGATCCGCGCCACCCGAGAAAGGCTGTGCCCAGGTGAATTCGACCGATCGAAGCTTGCAGATCGTGGTGAAGGTCTCGAAGTTCTGCAATCTGCGCTGCCGATACTGTTATGAATATCCCGAACTCGGCAATCGTGCCGCGATGTCCAACGCGCAAGTGGCCGTCATGTACCGCACCCTGCGTGACCACATCCGCATCGCCGACCGCCGAGACGGCGCGCGCACGACGCTGCAATTCATCTGGCACGGTGGCGAACCGCTGCTGCAACCCACGGAGTTCTATCGACAGACCTGGGCCGACCAGCGCGAGATCTTCGGCGCGGAGATCGCGACGAGCAACAGCGTGCAGACGAACCTGGTTGTGCTGGACGATGATCGCCGCCGACTGCTGAGCGAGGACTTCGACTCCGTCGGCGTATCCCTCGATGTGGCAGGCGGATTGCGGGTGAACGCGGCGGGTCGCGACTCGCACGACCGGGTGGCGCACAACCTGGAAACACTACTGGCGGACGGTGTCCGCGTCGGCTGCATCTCGGTGCTGACCGCACACAATATCCACGCCGTCGACCAGGTGTTCCGCTACTTCGAGGAGCGGAATCTGCACTTCCGGGTGTTGCCGCTCTTCGATACCGGTGAGCCCGGGCAGACCACACCGTTCGAAGTGAGCCGGGAACAGGAACTCTCCGCGCTCGCGCGACTGGTGGACCTGTGGCTGTCCGGCGAGACGCTGGAGCGGCCCCCGGCCCCGCTCGACGGCTACGTGCAGATCGCGGCCCGCCACCTCGCCGGAAACCAGCGGACCGACTACCGCGACCGACGGGAATGGCTGCCGCTGGTGCTGGTCAACACCGACGGCTCGTGCTTCACCTACGGCGAACCCTACGGCGATCCCGAGTGGTCGATCGGCAATATCTTCACCGAGGACTTCGCCGAGATGCTGGCGGGCCCGGTCTTCGAACGCTGCGCGGTCGAGGCCGAACGCCGGGTCGCCCGAAACTGCCTGTCCTGCCCCTTCTTCGACGTCTGCGGTGGCTCGCTGGTGGCCGAGTCCGAGACCCGCGATCGCGACCAGGACGGCCACGGCACGCTGCTGTGCACCGCCCGGCCGATGATCGGCTACATCGTCGACCAGTTGCGCGGACGGGTACCCGAGACCGTCGAACAGTGGCATCGACAGGACGGCCCGGCATGATCACGCATATCGACCACCCCGGCCTCCTCGACGGCCTGACGCTGCTGCTCCCCTCGGGCGCGCCGACCGCCGAGCGCGTCGCACTGAGCGCGGGCTTCCTACCCGCAAGCGAAGCACCGTGCTCCGCAACGTATTCCGAGCGAGCGTTCGTACCCCGCGCCCCGTGGCGGCCGCCGACCTGCCACGAACGCACCATGCTGTACGGCCGGGCCGCCGCCGGGGCCCGCCCCGGTGACTGGATCGCCGTCATTCCCGTACCCGCCCAGGTGCTTTCGGCGTTCACCGAGTTGCGCACCGCAGCGGCCGGCGGCGATGAGCAGACGATGCGGTCCCTGATCGACGGGCCTTGCGGCCGTATGGCATTGGTCGAGGCGATCCGCTGGGCGATGACGCTGAGCGATCCGGCACGGCTGAGTGTGGAGAACCCGATATTCTACAGCAGAACACCCGTCGGGAATCTGACGATGAC
>NZ_JBSGBY010000802.1:0-3152 GCF_053601505.1 Nocardia sp. NPDC004722 | reverse complement strand
ACCGCCGAGATCGGGTCGATGCGCATCTCCGAGGAGATCGACGCCATCGAATCGCTGGGTCTGCGTTCGGTGCCCTTCGTGGTGACCATGAACACCGCGACACCGGTGGGCACGGTGCCCTTCGGCTTCGGCGCGAACGTGGTGTAGTCGTGGAACCGCTCGTAGTAGTAGTTCGCGACGCTGCGCGCGGTATCGGTGAGCCAGTAGATGCTCACCGTGGTCAGTATCCGATCGCGGTCGATGGCGTCCTCGGGCAACTCGTGCGCCGCGTCGGTCCACTCCTTGTACTTCTCCACGATCCAGCCCAGCTGTCCCGCGGGCGAATCCGCGAGCAGCTGCGCGAGGGTGTTCGGGCGCGAGCCCGCCAGGTTCATGTAGGCCGAGCCGTCGTCCTGCCACTGCTTCATCGCGGCCAACCGCTGCTTCTCGGCCTCGGTGAGCGCGGCCATATCGGCCGGATCGCCGGTCGGGAAGGTGACCAGGGCGTTGGCGTGCACGCCGATCACGTGCTCGCCGTGCTCGCGGCCCAGGCGCGGGGCCACGAACGCGCCGTGATCGCCGCCCTGGACGCCGTAGCGCTCATAACCCAGCCGGGCCATCAGCTCAGCGAGCGCGGCCGCGACCTTGCCGTCGCCCCAACCGGTTTCGGTCAGCGGGCCGGAGAAGCCGTGGCCGGGCAGGGTCGGGATCACCAGGTGGAAGGCGGGGGCGTCGGGCTCGCCGTGCGCGGCCGGATCGGTCAGCGGGCCGATCATGGCCAGGAAGTCGGCGGGGGTGCCGGGCCAGCCGTGGATCAGCATGAGCGGGGTGGCATCGGCCTGCTCGGAGCGGATGTGCAGGAAGTGCAGGTTCTGGCCGTCGATGGTGGTGGTGAACTGCGGGTAGGCGTTGAGCTCGGCTTCCACGGCGCGCCAATCGAACTTCTCGGCCCAGTACCCGGCCAGCTCGCGCAGGTAGGAGGTGGGGACGCCGCGCTCCCAGCCGGTGCCGGGCACCTCGTCGATCCACCGGGTGCGGGTCAGCCGGTCGCGGAGGTCGTCGAGATCGGCCTGCGGGATGTCGATGCGGAAGGGGTGGATTGCGGTGCTGTTCAGGGCGTTCTCTGTGCTGCTCATGCCTTCGAGTCTTCCGATAAAGACGGTGCCCCCACATCACGACAATTCGTTATTCATCGACTCGGGTGTCCGCTTTACCCGTGTCGCGGCATGATCATGGGGTGGTGAGTTTTCCCGGCAGTAGCGTCCTGGTCGGTCGGGCCGCTGAGGTGGCCGTGCTTGTCGAGGCGGTGGGGGATCCCGGGACGCATACGGTGTTGATCGCCGGTGAGGCCGGAATCGGCAAATCGCGCGTGGTGAGCGAGTTCGGGGAGCGGCTCGATCCCGGCGCGTTGGTGCTGGTCGGGCGATGCCCCGAGCTGGGGACCGGCGGGGTGGCGTTCGCGCCGTTCCTGGCGGTGTCGCGGGCGCTGGTGCGGCGGCTCGGCGTGGAGGCGGTGGCGGAGCTGCTGCCGCCGCGCCCGGCGCTCGCGAACTGGTTGCCGCAGTTGGCCGTTCACACCGGCGGGGCGGCGGCGGAGGCCGATCGCATTCGGCTCTTCGGTGAAATCCTCACGGTGCTGGAGCAATTGGCGCTCACCCGCACGGTGGTGCTGGTGCTCGAGGATCTGCACTGGGCCGATGACGCCAGCCGCGATCTGCTCACCTTCCTGGCCGCCAACCTGACCGACGCGGACACCCTGCTGGTCGGCACCTATCGGCCCGGCGAGGCCGGGCCGCTGCGCGGGCTCGTCGCGGAGCTGCGCCGCAATCCCGGTGTGCGAGTGCTGGATCTGCATCCGCTGACCCGGCACGAAGTGGGACGCCAGCTCGCCGCGCTGCTCGGGCGGGAACCCGAACCACGGCTCATCACCCAGGTTTACGAGCGCAGCGGCGGCAATCCGCTGTTCGTGGAGGCGCTGGGGCGCGCACCGGGGGAGGTGCCCGCCGGGCTGACCGATCTGCTGCTCGGCTTCCAGGCCGGGCTGTCCCCGCAGGCGCACACCGCCGTCCGGCTGGCCGCCGTCATCGGCTCCCCGGTCCGCCACGACCTGCTGGCCGCCGCGGTCGAGCTCTCCGACGACGAATTGCACAGCGCACTACGCGAACTCGTCGACCGCCACCTGCTGCTACCCACCGACACCGGCTACGAATTCCGTCACGTTCTGATCCGCCAGGCCATCCACGACGATCTGCTGCCCGGCGAGCGCACCCGCCTGCACACCCGACTGGCGGAGGCGTTGCGCGCCGAAACCCGCACTCCCACCGCCGATTCCCTGGCCGAACTGGCCCACCACACCCAGGCCGCCGGTGACCTGCCCGAGGCCCTCACCGCCACCTGGTCGGCGGTCTCGGCCACCCCCTCCACCCACCCCGAGCGCCTGCGCCTGCTCGAACAGCTGCTCACCCTCTGGGACCGCGTCGAGAACCCCGAATCCCGCGTGGACACCACCAAACTGGCTGTCCTGGAACAGATCGTCGACGTGGCGGTCGCCATCGGCGCGACCGAGCGTGGCATCGCCGCCGCCGACGCGGCGCTGGGGATCCTCGATCCGAACGGTGACGCGGCGGGCAGGACCGACGCCGGGATGGCTGAAACCGGTGGCGCGGTGGCTGGGACCGACGCCAGGGTGGCTGGGACCGGTGGCGCGGTGGCTGGGACCGACGCCAAGGTGGCTGGAACCGATGGTGTGGTGGCTGGGACCGACACCGGGGTGGCTGGGACCGGTGGCGCGGTGGCTGGGACTGGCGGCGTGGCGTCAGGGTCAGCGCGGACCGGTGGTGCGGCGGACCGGGTAGTCGTTGCCGAGCCGGAACGCCTGGCCCGGCTGTATCGGCGGCGGGCCTATCTGCGCGGCACGACGGGGGCCGGGCCCGGCGAAGATCTGACCCGGGCGCTGGCGCTGTTGCGCACCGAATCGCCGGGGGCCGAACGCGCGGAGGCGCTGGTGCAGTCGGCGTCGGCGCGGATCTTCCGGGGTGACGCGGTGGGTTCCGCGGCGGATGCCCGGGCCGCGCTGGCTATCGCGCAGCGACTGGGCATCGACGCGCTGGTCGCCCGGGCGCACGCCCATCTCGGGCTGGCCGGCGCGGCGGCCGCCGAGGTGGCGGGCCTGG
>NZ_JBSGBY010000801.1:0-3153 GCF_053601505.1 Nocardia sp. NPDC004722 | reverse complement strand
CACCTCCTTCCTGTGGATGGAGCCGCCGGACCACACCCGGCTGCGCAACCTGGTCACCAAGGGGTTCACCCCGCGCACGGTGGCCCGGCTGCGTCCGCGCATCGAGCAGCTCGCCGAGGAGTTGGTCGACAAGTCCTTGGAAGCAGGCGAATTCGACCTGGTCGAAATGATCGCCTACCCGCTGCCGCTGATCATCGCCTGCGAGCTGATCGGCGTCCCCGAGGAAGCCTACGAGCAGGTGCACCGGTGGTCGCAGGATCTGGCGCGCGGATTCGACCACGACTACACCCTGCCCGAGGAATCGCTGAAGGCGCGCAGCGCCGCCTCCCGCGGATTCATGGGCTACTTCCGGGAACTGCTCAACGAACGCCGCGTGCACCCGCGCGACGACCTGCTCAGCGCCCTGTCCCAGGTCGAGGACCGTGGCGACGTGCTCACCGAACAGGAACTCCTCGCCACCTGCATCACCACCTTCGTGGCGGGGCACGAGACCACCGCGAACCTCATCGGCACCGGCATGCTGCGACTGCTGCGCGCACCCGACCAGATCGAGGCGCTGCGCACACGCCCCGAACTCACCGCCGCCGCACCGGATGAACTGCTGCGCCTGGAACCCTCGGTCCAGATCACCACCCGCGCCGCCACCCGCCCGATCACCGTCGCCGGGCACCACTTCGAACCCGGCGAGGGCGTCGTGGTCCTCATCAACTCCGCCAACCACGACGAACGTGTCTTCGCCGACCCCGACCGCACCGACGTCGCCCGCTATTCCGACCCCAAGCGCCCCGCCAAGAAACACCTCGGCTTCAGCCTCGGCATCCACTACTGCCTGGGCGCCCCCCTCGCCCTCCTGGAAATGGAGATCCTCCTCGACGTCCTGCTCCGCAAAGTCTCCGCCCTGGACCTCATTTCAGACAATCCCCCCTTCAAACCGAACGTCGTGATCCGCGGCCTCGAATCCCTCCACGTAGCCTTCCACCCCGTCTGACCCGAGTCCTACCCACGGCAAGGCCGGGGCGGCGCCCCGTCCGGATCAATGATCCGGGCGGGGCGCTTCGTCGTTCGTATTCTGCTGACCGAGTGGTCGGTCCTGTGGTCGATAGGTAGATCGTGAAGGTGTTGCCAGGGTGCTGGAAGCCGGTCGAGTCGGTTCCGTGCGCTCTGCGGTTGGAGGTGGCGGGGGCTACGTAGAGGTGTTGTGGTGTTTGGGTAGTCGGGCACTCGTGACGGCGATGGGGGCGGTCGGATTCGATGAGGTGGTAATTATCAAGTGCGGTAGCGGTATTCGCCATCGCCATCCGGGGAGGTACGTAATGGGCGGGCATTTTGTGTCTGCGATCCATCCGCGCAAGGATGAGGGGGCGGTGAGTCTGTATGTGGTCGGGCAGGACGGGCAGGTGTCGTCGAACTTCTGGCCCGCATCGTCCGGGATGACCTGGAGCGAGTGGTACGAGGTTGGTACGAATCCGGCCGGTTTCCCGGAAGGGTGTCAGATCAGTGTCGTTCATCCGCGTTCGGATGAGGGTGCGGTGAGTCTTTATGGTGTTGCGAATGATGGGAAGGTGTGGTCGGCGTTTTGGCCTGCGCCGGATGGGTCGGGGAAGTGGTCGGGGTGGTTTCCGTTGGGGGACAATGTGTTCACGCCGGGGTCGCCTGTCGGGGTGATTCATCCGCGGTCGGATGAGGGTGCGGTGAGTTTGTATGTTGTGGGGTTGGATGGGAAGGTGTGGACGAATTTCTGGCCTGCGGGTTCGCCTGCGAATTGGAATGGCTGGTACTCGTTGGACAATCCTGTTTTGTTCCCGCAGTCGGCGACGGTTAGTGTGGTTCATCCGCGTTCGGATGAGGGTGCGGTCAGTCTTTACGCTGTCGCGAATGATGGGAAGGTGTGGTCGGCGTTTTGGCCTGCGCCGGATGGGTCGGGGAAGTGGTCGGGGTGGTTTCCGTTGGGGGACAATGTGTTCACGCCGGGGTCGCCTGTCGGGGTGATTCATCCGCGGTCGGATGAGGGTGCGGTGAGTTTGTATGTTGTGGGGTTGGATGGGAAGGTGTGGACGAATTTCTGGCCTGCGGGTTCGCCTGCGAATTGGAATGGCTGGTACTCGTTGGACAATCCTGTTTTGTTCCCGCAGTCGGCGACGGTTAGTGTGGTTCATCCGCGTTCGGATGAGGGTGCGGTCAGTCTTTACGCTGTCGCGAATGATGGGAAGGTGTGGTCGGCGTTTTGGCCTGCGCCGGATGGGTCGGGGAAGTGGTCGGGATGGTTTCCGTTGGGGGACAATGTGTTCACGCCAGGGTCGCCTGTTGCGGCGATTCATCCGCGATCCGATGAGGGCGCGGTGAGTTTGTACGTGGTCGGGCTCGATGACCAGGTGTGGACGAACTTCTGGCCCGCGGGCACTCCGGCGAACTGGAACGGCTGGTTCGCGGTCCCGCACACCAAGGTTTGGGGCGATCCGCAGCATCCGATTCAGGTGACTTTCGATGACTCCACCGCGTTGGGCGGGACGATCAGCGTGGTCATGAACGACAACGGGGACTGGACGTTCACCGGGCACCTGCACGACAGTGGTTTCGACAGCTACGATTTCACACTGGCCGTGGTGATCATGACACCGTCCGGCATCGCGTACGCGCTGTCTCACCAGGGGCACACCGAAGGGACGAGTGCGAACCCGTTCGGACCGAACCGGGATTGCGATTGGACCACGTCGGGCAACAACCCGTCCATTCGTGACAACTGGTCCCAGGTGATCCAGGGTCGATTGCAATGGCGCATCGTGGCTCAGGACCTCCTGGCCCAGGAAGTATCCGATCTCGTCCAGAAGGTCATCCACGACCTCGTGTCCGCCGCGGCCGCCGCGGGGGTTTCTGCGGTAGTCGCCCTGCTCTGAACCGACTGCGCCGCAGTGTGAGAACCCAATCGAGACCCGGCGAGTTCGGCCGGGCGATACGGCCCCGTCCGGATCAATGATCCGGGCGGGGTTTCGCGTGATTCGTGGCGGCCATGGCGAGTATCTCCGGCACGTCCTCGGCGAGGAGGAAGCCGGAGGCGACCGCCTTGTCGGTGGCCGCTCTGAAGGCTGTGAGGTAGTCGTCCGGCGGAGGGGCCTGGAGGGGGCGGGTGCAGCCGAACATGATGGCGGGGCCGCC
>NZ_JBSGBY010000800.1:0-3178 GCF_053601505.1 Nocardia sp. NPDC004722 | reverse complement strand
GTTTCGAACGGCTCTTCAGTTGATCTTGACCTGCGCAACGCCCCAGGCTCCAACCAACGCCAGACTACCGGCCACGAAACAAGGCCTTCACCCCACCGGGCCCGTCCGACGCGGTCGGATGCCCGGACCGAACTAGCGGGCGCACCGTGGGCTTCGAGCCAGTGCCCTCAGACGCACCGGAGCGTTTACACGGTCCAAGCCACCAACCACAGTGTGCGAGGAATATGTTGCGGCACTGGGGATCCCGCAGCAAGATTGTCATGTGGGAACGGAAGCAGCGCTTAGCACCATTGCCGAGGATGGCAGGAACTTTGGGCGCATGGTAGCCAAATACCTCCGGAACCTCTTTGAGGATATGGTCAGGTGGGAATCTCGCTTATCGGATGAAGAAAACTCCGAACAACTAAAATTGGAATTCAAAACCTGGTGCGAGAACAAGAAGAATGAACTTCAATACACCATCTATGGCGCCCCTTTTGGGTACGGCCAAAAGTTAGTAAGTTCAGTATCCAGTTGCGTCTCTCAACTCGGACACTTCAGCGACAACATTGGATCATGGACCTCGTTCAATAACGTGATGAATGATCATATTCGACAGTATGAGCGCGCCGATCCTATTAAGAGGAATCGCAAGTGGCATGACCCGCCCCGTTATGCAAAGCTCCGCAAAGGAATACGGCCAGACATATATCGACGGCACCTCGAAGAGCTGGCACGCGACGGCAACCTAATCCTCCACACGTATCTAAATCAGACCACATCCGAAAACGATCAGAACCCGCACGAGCAATGGAATGCGATCCGCCCAAGTGTATCCATCTGGGTTGCAAGCTGCACTGAACTCCTGAAATGCATTAGCCCAATCAATGGCTCACCCGACTCGGAAGAACAACCTGCGCATCATTTCGAAGACTTAACCTACGCCTGGGAGATAGGTGGAAATCATCTATTCTCACACCCCAGATTCACCGGTGCATGCGTGGAGCTAGGTATTCAGTATCTGAATCGATTGGAATCGAGCATGGAAAACTATATAGATAGCCCGTCTTCGCCATCTGAAAGCTCACAATACTCCCAGGTCTTCAACGGGCCTTTCTACGGGCAGAACGCACTGAAGATTGAGAATCTCAATTCAACTATTGCAGGAATTATCGAGCATGGCGATAGCCAAACAGGCGAGGCTCTACAGGCCCTCGAGCAAGCAATTATGGTCGATACAATTGAGGACATTGAACTTCAGCGGGATCTACTTGACAATCTCGAGACACTAACTGACGCCGCCGAAACACCACCCGAAAATCGAAAGCGAGGCGCCCTGAAAGCCGCGCTATCGATGCTCAAGTCTGCGGCCTCGTCAGGCCCAGAGATCGCTAAGGCTCTAGAGGCCTGGGGGCAGGTACTCAACGGACTTGTCACGTAGCGGATTGCCTCACAGCGAGCATACCGAGGCAGCCAACGTGATACTGGTTCAATCCCAATATCACGCACCAAGGATACTAGCGATGTAGATATTCGCTAGTCACGGCATTGCAATGCTGGTAAGTTTCGCCCGGTGACGAGCAAGGGAAGCAAAGAGGGCCCCCATTCGGGTGCATGGTTTATCTTCCAGCGCAACTGGACCACTATCGACCATCTGATTGATGTTAGATTGAATTCTAGAAGCAACATCCCGAGACCTGCTCGGGCTTCTCTGAATATTGCGGCCGTAGTGTTCATTGTGACCGCCTGGGAAGCATACGTCGAAGACCTGGTCGATGATGCGGCTTCGCAATTGGGAATGGATATCGAGAGCTTTGACGAATTGCCAAATAGAGTTAAGAGCGTAATTAGCGAGGGGATACGAAAGAATCCACCTACCTGGAATCCCGCTAACATCGTAGAAGACGGGTGGCGCGATGTGGTTTACGATAACGCACATCGAAGAATAAAAGGAGGTGCATTCAACACTCCCAAAGCAGAGAATGTTGATAGACTCTTCTACGACACAATCGGAATGAAGTGCGTAAGCGATTCATGGCACTGGCAAGGGGTTAAACACGGAGAACCCGCAAAACTGCTTAACCGAACAATTGAAATCCGCGGCGCAATTGTTCATCGAGGAAGACACACAAGACCTTTGGAACTGCAAATGGTTAGAAGGTTCGGTGCCAACGTTAAGAAGTTGGTGGAGTGCACTGAAAACGCTGTGAACAATTACAAGGTGTTAATCACTGGAAAACCACTGGACGACTTCACCAAGAGTGCTGCCGACGGAACCTTTATTGGCAAGTATTAGCATTACCCGTCGCGTGATGCTATGACCAGGCGTTTTCACCACACGGAGACGAATGGTTGGGCGATGCCGTCGAGGTCAATCAGGATCTCTGGATCCTTCCAGGTACGTTTTGACACGTACGTGTCAACCGGTGACCCACTGGTCGTAACACGTACGTATCAATAGGGGAGAGTGCGGCGCCGCCCTCCTGGCGTCTATACACGTCGACCCAATCCAGTGCATGAGCTAAACCATTCACTAGGGGTTATCGAAGGTCAATCCGATCCGCACTAGCCCAAACTACTGTCCTCGCGATATAGCGCATGACCTTCAGGTCCTCGCGAACATAGTTTGCGGCATTCGAGTCGGGCAACAGCAAGATCGACTCACCCTTCTGGTTCTCACCTTTCGAATGCACAATCTGGCACCGAAGCTGATATATACGCTCCGCTATCCGATCCACTAATTCTTGACCTTGCAGGCCATTCCCGATCGGAGCAATTCCAGGGAGTCGGTCTTTCCTCCGTAAATGATCCCGCAAGGAACCGTCGGACTCTAAGAATTCTAGCAATCCGTCAGGACTGACACAGAACGTGAGAACCGACTTGAGCTGAGGTAGCTCTCTTTGCGTCTCTTTTATCTCATCAGATAAGGCGGAAATAAGGTTAGCAGCTTGACCATCATTCCACACTGTAAATGTCGGATTCTTCATGCAACGCTGCAACAAAGCAATCGCCGACCTCAGGGCATATCTACGAAAGAAGTATTCGACCGATTGATAGTAGCCGAGATAGGCGGCAATGGGAACTGATTCGGATCGTTTGGCATGAATATAGTAGCTCGTAGCGATCGGATCGTAATCGTTCAACGTCATCGTAAGCGGCATATCGCGCGCGCCGATTTCGCAAGCAGCGAGAGCTTCGC
>NZ_JBSGBY010000799.1:0-3183 GCF_053601505.1 Nocardia sp. NPDC004722 | reverse complement strand
CAGCAGCTCCTGCGACCACACCAGCCCGAAATCGCCGATCAGCAGGGCGGCGTGGGCGCCGAAGCGGGCCGCGGCGCCGTGGTCGCGGGCGGCGCGGCGGTCGGCCACCGAGCGGTGCACGGTGGGCTGGTCGCGGCGGGTGTCGCTGTCGTCGATGATGTCGTCGTGGATGAGGATCGCGGCGTGGAACAGCTCCACCGCGGCCGCCACCCGCACCACCGCGTCGGGCAGGTCGACGCCGCCGCCGGCGTGCCAGCCCAGCACGCAGAACAACGGCCGGATCCGCTTGCCGCCCGCGAACAGGAACGAACGCACCGCGTCGACCACCTCGGTCGGCAGTCCGGCCGCGGCGGCGGATTCGGCCTTCTCGCCGAGGAATTCGTACAGCGCGGCCTCCACCCGCACCCGCATGGCGGTGCGGTCCAGCGGTGACACGGCGATCGTGGGGGTACTCATAGGGGGTGTCCTCCGATCGGGCGTTCGCGGCGGGACGGTGGATCGGGGGCACGCAGGAGCTCGAAGCGGTGTGTGATCGAAATGGATGGACGCCAATGCGTTTCATCGCCGCGCGAGATCGCGCGAACCCAATCCCGTTAGCCCTCAGCCAATGAGCAGAAATGGAATCTGAACTGAGAGAAGTGTAATACGCGCCATCGCCGACGGTAAAGCGTTAACTCTCAGCATCGAACGAGAAGGCCGGGCGCGGTCCCCCAACCACGCCCGGCCTCCCGAACCACCGCGAACCCGAAACCCGCTGTGCCCTACAGCAGGTCGGCCAGCCCCTTCAACGGCCCGGGCAGGGCGGCCACATGCTTCTTGATGCCCGCCGCCACCGGGTTGGGCGTCTCGGCGCGCAACCGGTCCAGCTCGGTCTGCATGGTGTCGACCGTCTGCGCGTAGTACCCGTCGACGAGATCGCCGTCCTCCGGGTCGCCGGGCTGGGTGGACCAGTCCAGGGCGGGCAGGAAGCTGACGGTCACCGAGGCCGGCAGCGGGATCTGCGGCAGGATCGGCGCGACGCCGAAAGGCAGGCCGAGGGTGTACGGAAACACCTTGGCGCGCACCAGTTTGTCCAGTTGCAGCAGTCGCGCGGTGCGCTCGCCGCGGCTGAGCACGAAGATGGAGTCGTGGCCGCCGTTGGCGACCGCCGGGATGACCGGGACACCCGCTTCGAGGGCGAGCCGGATGAAGCCCTTGCGGTCGGCGAAGTCGATCTTGCCGCGGTCGGTCCAGGGGCGGCACGCCTCCCAGTCGCCGCCCGGGTAGACCATCACCGCGCCACCGTCCTTGAGCCCCTTGGCCGCCGACTCCTTCGAGGCCGCGATGACGCCGAAGCCGCGCAGGCTGTCGCCGAGAAACGGTGCGCGCAAAAGGATGTCGTGCGCGACGCCGTAACTGGGCTCACCCGGGCGGCGGTCGAGCATGGCCATGAAGGTGATCCACACTTCAGGGGCCCAGTAGATGGACGAGTGATTGCCGATGACCAGGGCCGGGCCCGAGGCGGGCAGATTCTCCAGGCCGGTGACGGTCGGGGTGAAGTAGTCGGTGTAGGCCCGGGCCAGCGGCAGCAGCGGGTGGTTCGGGTCGGGGATTACCGTGTTCTCGGTGTCGGTCATGAGCCATTCCTGTCGATTGCTTTGCCGGGGACGGGCGGCACGCAACGACATCTCACGACGCTTCGCGGCATTTCGAAACACTTCGAATCACCATCGAGCCGAATTGAATTGCCCCCGGGTCACATCCCCATTGATAGCTCCGACGGCCGCGCATGCGCGGTCCTGCTCAGCGTACGGACGTCGCTGCGTTGCGACAGATGCCCGTCACCGTCCTCCTGCACTCTCGACGTTATCAACCCAAGCGTTTGCTTGTTAGAGAGTGTGCGAAACCCAACATTCATCTCATTGCTTTGTGAAGGCCCGTGGACGCCGACCTAAGATGGCCGATCCCCGCGCAATCCCGGGTCCACGACATACCGTGCGGCATAATTGCCCGCAGTCAACTGGACTCGCAAAACGGTGTACTGGCATCACATTCTTCCCGTTCCTCCATGGTCATTGTGGCGAAGGGTATGCGTGTGCGCGACAACGGATTCGACCATCGCATCAACCGCAGGACACTGTTCGGGCTGAGCCTGGCGGCGGTGGCCACGGCGGGATTGCCCGGCTGCTCGAAGTCCCCCGCACCGACAGGCGGCTCGGCGACGAGCTCGAATTCCGACGACCCCAAGGCAATTGCCGCGGACGCCTATCTCTTCGGTTACCCCCTCGTCCTGATGGATGTCACCCGCGCCGCGGCGGGCGGGATCAACCGCTTCCAGCACGCGCAGAACCTGCCCACCAGCAGCGACCGCGCGGTGGTGCGCATCAACCTGGACACCCTCTACTCCAGCGCCTGGCTCGACCTCGGACCCGAGCCGCTGGTACTCCAGGTGCCCGCCATGCCGGGCGGACGCTACTGGCTGATGCAGATCATGGACGCCTGGTCCAATACCGTCCATGACCCCAGCAGTGTCAATCCGCAACCGGCCGAAGGACATTCGGGACCGCCATACACCTATGTGATCACCGGGCCCGCCTTCTCCGGCAGCCTGCCCGACAATCTGACCCGCCTGTCGATGCCGACCTCGAACGCGTGGCTCCTCGGCCGCATCCAGGTCAACGGCGAGGACGACCTACCCGCCGTGCACCTGATGCAGCAGCAATTGACACTCGTGCCCCTCAGCGTGTGGACGGCGGGCACACCCGCCTCCTCCGGCAGTCTGCCCCGCCCGCAGGGCGATCCGCCGACCGACCAGGTGGCGAACATGGACCCCGTCACCTTCTTCAATCGGCTCTGCGCGGTGCTGACCACGAGCCCGCCCGTGCCCGCCGACGCTCCGATGCTGAAACGCATTGCGGCCCTGGGCATCACACCGGGCGGGCAGGTGAACGCCCAGCCCACCGATCTGCTCGCCGCGGCCGTCAAGGACGCCCAGCACCGGATGATCACCTACCAGGATCCCGCGGGCAAGGACGTCAACGGCTGGAAGTACGCCACCGATCTGGGTGCGTACGGTGTCGACTACATCCGGCGGGCCAATGTCGCCTATTTCGGCTTGGGCGCGAATCTGTCGCGAGACGCGTTGTACCCCACCGTCGTCGACTCGGCCGACGATCACGGCATCCCGCGCCGATTCCGGCTGAC
>NZ_JBSGBY010000798.1:0-3184 GCF_053601505.1 Nocardia sp. NPDC004722 | reverse complement strand
GTGACGACAGGCAGGCCGTTGCAGGGCATCGCTGAGCGGGCGACTCATAATGGTGCCCCACCGCTGAAGCCGACTCGTTCGATGAATCGAGTCAAGTCCGCGGTGGTGTAGCCCAGCAAGCGGCCGCGTTCGACTGCCATGAGCAGGAGTTGGGCCAGGATGGTGGCGCCCCAGCCGTTTTTGCCGTCGGTGATCCATTCGCCGACCTTCTCCACGCCGGCGTCGGTGAGGAACAGGCCGTGGGTTTCACGGATTTCGGCGCACGTTGTGGCTATGGCGTCGAGGAGGTCGGTGCCGGGACGGACGCATTCGAAGCCGAAGGAGTAGTCGAGGTCGCCGACTGAACATCCCTGCGGCAGAGTCGATTTGATGGCGGCGTAGCGAGGATCGTCGGGGCGGGCGTCGTGGGAGCCGAAGTAGCTCTCCATGAGAACGAATCGGTGATGACCGGGTGGAGGCGGGGGTGGCGGACGGTAGGCGACTAGGCCGAACGCCTCCTGGACCTGGGCCGTGGCCTCGTCGCGCGATTCGTGGGCGATGGTCACCGACCTCTCGCCGTCGTTGCCGGTTACGTGCCAGAGGCCGCTATCTTGATCTTGGCTGTAGGAGAACCGAATGCTCATGACTGGTATTCGGAGCGGAGGGGACAGGAAGAGACGGGAATGCTGCGATGAAGGTGTTGATGCGTGCCGGGTTGGTCGCAATTCTGGTGTCGCTGATTTCGGCTTGCGGGGTCTTCGGGCCGCCGGACGGGACCACGCGGAAGAAGGAGCAGCAGGGTTGTGATCGTGGCACCTTCGATTTCGACCCCCGCGGCGGCGCACAGCCTTTGGGCTCGAGCGACCTTCTCTATCGGAAGATGCTCGAGGCGCTGAGAAGTACGGAGACGATCCCGATGTTGGATCTGACCCACTCGGCCGACTGGTCCGATGACTGGGATCGGATGGTCGGGGTCTGGGAGCACACGGAGCAGGACGAACTGAATTCGCGTGCTCAGACGCCGGGGTACTGCTGGAAGCACCTCCCGCCGTCATTGCCGACGTCCGATAATCCGTCAGATGGGTTCTACCTGTTCATCAAGGGTCAGCGGCCGGTGCAATTCGTCCGATACCGGATCAGCGAGTATCCGATCCAGTTGCTGAGGGGTGTGGTGGTGACCAAGGAGACGGTGCTGGTCCGCCGCGCCTCGTTCCTCCGGCCGGAGTAGACCAGCATCTATCCGGCTCCCGGAGCTTGATCGCACCTACTTGATCGGGACGTGGACTGTTCCGTCGGCGATCCCGACGTACCGGTCGACCAGGATCGGCACAATTCCGGGCTGGGCGGGTGCGTCCTGCCCCGACTGTGCGTCGAGTGAGACTCCCTGGCCTCGGGCATCCTGGCCGTAGATCAGGCCGTGGTAGACAGCGGTGATCTTCGGTGGTTCGCGGGTTGCCGATTGTTCGAGTGACCAACGGGGTTGGGTGGGGGACTTGATGTCGAAAGTGAGGATGTCGCCGCCGGCGTGGGATTGGCAGACGACCGTGACGGCAGCGTCGAACTGGCATTCCAGGCCGCCGGTCTTCGGCTGGTGGTAGGCGACCGCACCGGATTTCGGGTCGGCGACGTCGAGTCCGCCGCGTTCGCTTGCGATTATGACGAATCCGGGGACATTCGAGGTCGCGAAGCGGGTGTAGGAGCCGGAGACGCGCCGCCATTGCTCGTTGCCGTCCGCGATGGAGAGGCCAAGCAGTGTCTGGGTTTCCGGGCCGCCGGCCGCGACGAGCCCGACGACTTCTCCCTCTGCGGCATGGCCCGGGTAGAAGCCATCACGCTGCCATCGGACTTGGTGGTTGTCACGGTCGACTACCCAGGCTTTCGCTCTCGCCGGTGTCGGGTACGGCGGATCCGGCAGGGCCGGCGCCGCCCCGATCACGACCGATGTGTCTGTCACGCTGATGATTTCAAGGGGGTAGCGGCCGAAGTCTGCGCCGAGGTCGACGGTGGTCTGCCATTGCTGGGCGCCGGTCTTGGCGTCCGAAGCCGAAAGTTGCCATGCGTAGCGGTCCCGGCTTGTGCCGGTGCCGGGGAGCATTCCTCCGAACAACGTGAATACCGTCGTATCTCGGACTTTGGGTGCTGCGCTACTCCAGAAGGTGGGTGCCGCAAAGCCCTCCGCCCGAGGCGATATGGTCGGCCGCATCGACCAGGTGACGCGCGCATTCGCTGAGTCGAAGGCTTGCAACCCGTTGGTGGTGGCGCAGAACAGCACGCCATCGCCCAATGCGCACGATCGACTCGACGGAGGCGGATCCATCCGCGGGAGCTGGGCAGCCGGAGCGGGATTGAAGGCCTGTGGTGGATCGAATGGGGTGTGTTGAACCGTACGTACCGATGGCACAGACGGTTTCGCTTGGTCGCTGCTGCCGGGACCTGCGCAGGCGACACCGCTTCCCACCAAGAGCAAGACCAGCGCAAACGACCAGCGTGAGCAAGAACGACTGCGAGCCATCTGAATTCCCCTCATCTCGTACCTCGATCGATGACCTCTTCGTGCGCGGGGGATCGTATGGGCTGCGATCAGCAGAGTTGGAGGGAACTGGAACTCTGCGCCACCCGGGTTGGGCGGTTGTAGGAGAGCAGGAGGTCGGGGGTGCGGTGGCGGCGGATTATGAGGTCGAGGGCTTGGGGGAAGGTGGGGCCCAGGAGGTGGAGGGCTAGGACGCCGTCGGAGACTACTCGGCCGTCGTCGAGGATTAGGAGGAAGGTTGTGCCGGTGGAGTTGGCGGCTAGGGGGGTCATGCGGTGGCCTAGGGCGGATTCGAAGTCGGCGTAGCGGTCGTACATGCCGTGGGCTACGTCGATGGGGTCGAAGTGGAGGGGGTCGGCTGGCCATAGGGCGCCGGGGAGTTCGGGGGGATGGATTGCGAGGTTGCCGTAGCTTTCGAGCACCGTTACGGCGGGTGGGGCGATGTGGAAGCCCTCGGCGTCCAGGCGGTCGATCCAGTCGGTGATGTCGATTCGGCGGGTGGGGGTCCAGCCCGCCGCGGTGACAGCCTGTGCCGTAAGAGGATTCGGCCAGAAGAAGCGCATAGAGATTATTCGCCGCTGAAATGCTGTGGGTGCGTATCGATTTGATCTAAATGACTGAATGCCACAGAAACGCAGAAACCCCCTGACTGAAGTCAGGGGGTTTCGCGAATGA
>NZ_JBSGBY010000797.1:0-3199 GCF_053601505.1 Nocardia sp. NPDC004722 | reverse complement strand
ACTTGGTGTCGCTGTCGATCTGGAGGCTGCCGCCGCCCGCGTCGATCACGCGGGTGGTGACGGACTTGCTGCCGCCGTTCTTGGTTTGCAGCGAATCCAGGATGATGTCGACCGAGCCGTCGGGGTTGACCGTGCCGCCGCCGTTGACGCCGCGGATGCTCGAGTACTTCTGGACCGGGTTCTGGGTCCAGTACATCTGGAAGTTCTGCTGATTGCCGTAGACCTGCTGGGCGGCGGGGGTCAGCAGTTTCCAGGCGTCGGCGTAGCGGGTGTAGGTGACGTCGTCCCAGAAGGAGGACACCGCGTCCACCGCCGCGTCGAAACTGACGACGCCCGCGCTCTTGGTCTGCCCCAGGCCCGAGGGCACACCCTTGGTGACGCCCGCCGAGGTCGTGGCCTTGGCCGAACTGGAGCTGCCGCCCGAACCCGAGTCGGAGCTCGAACCGTTGCTGCTCAGCAACCCGAACACGATGCCGCCCGCCACCACGACGATCGCGACCAGCGCGATCCACAGCAGCTTCTTCTTCGAGCCGCCGCCCTGCTCGTCGTCGTAGTAGTCCGCCTGCGGCGCAGGATGATTGCGCGTCGGCGGACCGCCGTTGAGGGACGGGCGCGGCGGCGGGGTCTCCAGCAGCTGCGCCTGGCTCATGGCTCCGGTCGGGATGTCGGCATTGGCCGAGGGGCGCCGATCCATCTGCCGGGTCTGGCGCGGTGCGTTGCGCCCGCCCGCGGCCGGGGCCGGGGTCGCCGGGCCCGAACGGCGCGCGGCCATGACGCGAGTAGCCTCCGCGTCCGGGCCGAGCTCGGCGAATTCGGCCATGATGTCGCGCACGTCGAGCATGCTCGGCCGGTCCTCCGGCTCGAAGCTCAGCAGCGACAGCAGCAGATCCGACAGCGGCCCGGCATTGCGCGGCTCGCTGATCTGGCCGTTGGCGGCCGCGTACAGCAGCGCCAGCGGATTCGGATTGGTGCCGTAGGGCGGTTCGCCCTCGAGCGCGTGAAAGAGGGTGGCGCCCAAGGCGAATACGTCCGCGGCCGGGGTCGGCTCGGCGCCGCGCGCGACCTCGGGAGCGAGGTAGGCGGCGGTGCCGGAGATGAGGCCGGTGGCCGTCAGGGTGACGTCGCCCTTGGACTTGGCGATGCCGAAGTCGGTGATCTTCACCGCCCCGTTGTCGCCGAGCAGGATGTTGCCCGGCTTGACGTCGCGGTGCACGATTCCGGCACGATGCGCGGCGATGAGCGCGCTTGCCACATGTTCGCCGATGCGGGCGACCTGCGGCAGTGGCAACGTGCCCGATGCGGACAGCACCACCGCGAGGCTCTGCGAGGGCAGATATTCCATCACCAGGCACGGGTCGCCCTCGTGCTCGGTGATGTCGAACACGACGATGGCATTGGGGTGCTGGAAGCGGGCCGCGTTGCGGGCTTCGCGCGCGGCGCGCTGCCGCACGATGTCCTTGTCGGCGTCGGACAGGCTCGGCTGCGTGATGATCTGCTTGACCGCCACGGAACGTTCGAGCCGTTGGTCCACGGCTCGCCAGACGACACCTGTGCCGCCGCTACCAATCCGTTCGACCAGGCGGTAGTGCCCTGCGATCACTTGGCCGGTTTCGATGGCACTACTCCGTGGTTCTCCGAGACGACTGTTTGACTGCGCGGTTGCCCGCGCGTTTCCCCGCACGAGTGTAGCGGGCTATGGGCGGATCGCCGACGTCAGCGTGAGATATGAGCGAGATCTCGGTGAGATCTACGCCGCACCTGAGCAACAGCTGTGTGACCCGGCAGCGGAAATCCCTGGTCGGAGTACATCTATGACGAGGCATAGACCAACTGGTTTGGTGTGTGTTTGCTCCCGCACAGCGCCGGGGTTCAGCAACATTTCACGGAATCCGGCGCTGCGCGGCCAGCGGCCACTCGGCGCGCAGCAGTTGCTCGGCGTCCGCCGCGTCGAGTTCGACCTCGAAAACCTCCGCGAGCACCTTGGGCAACTCGGCCACCTCCAGCTCGCGCACCTGCTGCGCGCCGTCGGGATAGCTGGTGGTCCAGGTGGTGCCGTCCAGCTGGTGATGCACGTCGGCGTGGAAGCGCTGCACGAACGGCCGCATGGTGAACGGCGAACGCGCCGAGGTGGAGACGAAGTGATTGCCGACCGCGAAATCGACGCGGTACTGCGGTGTGGTGGCGAAAGTATGGCGGTCGACGAAGCCGTCCGCGCCGAACTGGTGGAGCGTCCACAGCTCGCCGCCCACCGCGTCCAGCGCCCGCTCCAATTTGAAACGCCATGCGCCCACATTGAATTCGCCGCGATCCGCGACCAGCTCGACCGGTTCCAGTGGACCCCAGCCGAAACCCACGTCACACAGCCAGATCCGATCCTCGGCCTCGACGCGCAGCAGCGCGTGGGTGGCCGGGCGCAGATTCGGCGCGCCCCGGGTGACGCGGCCGGACATGGCGGTGAATTCGAAACCGAAGCGCTCCAGCGCCGCCGCGAACACCAGGACGTTCTCGTAGCAGTAGCCGCCGCGTCGCCGCCGGATCAGCTTGTCCTGCAGCGATTCCAGGTCCAGCGGGACACCGCGGCCGAGAATCACCTCGAGGTTCTCGAACGGGATCGTGGTGTTGTGGGCGCGGACCAGCTCGCGCAGCGCGGCGAGGGTGGGCGTGCGCGCTCCGGTGAAACCGATTCGGGCCAGGTAGGCGTCGAGGTCGAGTTCCTCGCCCAGCCAGGTGTACGAGGGGTCCGCCGGTGTCGTCATCGCTGCCTTCCGCTCGGTGTCGCCGTGCGGGAGATCGCAGGGCCTCGATGATCAACTCATACCGGCGCGACGGTGTTCCGGCCGGGTGGTCAGCGGGCCGCGTCCGCGACCGTGACCAGTCCTTCGCGGTAGCTGGGATAGGCGGGCCGCCAGCTCAGTTCGGCGCGCGCCTTGGCATTGGAGACGCGGAGGGACAGATCCAGCATCTGGGCGGCGGCCAGCGGTGAGGCCATGCGCACCAGTCGGGGCGGGAGCCGGCGCGGCGTGCGGGCGCCGATGGCCTGCGCCATGGCGTCGAACATCGCGCCCCAGGTGACCGGTTCGTCGTCGACGATGTTGTAGGCCGAACCCGGGACCCCGCGTTCGAGGGCGGCGACGGTCGCGGCGCAGGCCGCGGATGTGCCGATCGTGGTGGCGGTCAACAAGATCGACAAGGAAGGCGC
>NZ_JBSGBY010000796.1:0-3235 GCF_053601505.1 Nocardia sp. NPDC004722 | reverse complement strand
CCCAGCGGCTCGATGGCCGACGCCCTCCGCCGCGCGGGCTTCGGCAAGTAACTCGATCACGCACTTCGGGCCCCGGCGAAACCGCCGGGGCCCGAACCGATTTCACCCGCCCGGCATCCCGGTTTGCGGCGTGAAGCGATCTCGGCCCTCTCGCCGCAGGCGTGGTCGGCGCTGACCGAGCCGGCCCGCGGCGGTGAGAGCTCGTCGATGCCGAACCACGCGATGAGCAGCGGCACCAGTGCCAGGAATGGCGGCCACGAGATCGCCACCGAGGCGTCGATCGGCTCCAAGGACAACTCGGTGTTCGTTCATGGCACCGCAGGCAGTGATGGTGGCCGGGCGCGGATATGGTTGCGCCGGAGGCGAATCGAGCACGGCACCCCGCACAACCGTCAGCGGCACCACGGGCGGTGGTTCCAGTGAGCCGGTGCGCGCGAAGGCGACCGGCATCGGTACGGTCTCGCGTCGACCATGGCCGAGGCGCGGTGTGGTGTGGCTAGATGGGCAGCGAGGAGCCGACGCGGTGCAGGGTGCCGTCGGGGTCGACGTAGGCGAATTCGCGTAGGCCGTAATCGGTGTCGACCGGTGGCACCAGGCGGCCGGGGAGATCGGCGGCCAGCCATTCGGCATAGAGGGCGTCGGCGTCGGAGACGTAGAGGTAGATCGCCGAGGCGGTGCGCTTGGGATCGTGCTCGGGCCATTCGGTCAGATGCAGGGAGACGCCGCCGCGATCGGCGAAACCGTAGCGGGCCTGACCCTCGTAGGCGTGCGCGGTGAAGCCGAGACGGCGGTAGCGGTCCAGGGCGGCGTCGAGATCCAGCACCGGGATCACCGGGGCCGCACTCTCGAACTCGATCTCGTCGGACACGGTGGCTCCCTTCGTCGGCGGCTTCGCGGCAGACCCTACCGCCACCCACCGACATGACGGCGCAGCGAAAACCGAAGCGGCCGGGGCGAACCCGTTCGGATTCACCCCGGCCGCCGGTGGGTGGGGCTATTCCACGCCGAGGGAGACCTCGGTGGACTTGATCAGGACCTTGACGGCCTTGCCCTCGGCGAGCGCGAGATCGTCGACGGCGTCGCGGGTGATGGAGGAGGTGATCTCGTCACCACCGGTGAGCCGGATGCGCACCACGGCCATCGCCTCGCCGCGGGTGACCTGGGTGACGGTTCCATCGAGCTGATTGCGTGTGCTGAGCTTCATGCTGGTGATCCTAGTAACCCGAGCACCCGCGGTCACGTTGGCTGGACGGTTGCTACATCACTGCTCGGGCGGCTGTGATCCGGGCGTGCCCGTCCGGGGCGCGGGTAGCGTGGCGGGGGTTGGTGTTCACGCGCGGATTCGCAGGAGACGACACGGTTATGCGGTTGCATCGGTGGTGGGAAGATGTCGTGGTGGCGCACGGCCGACTGCCGCTGGCATGCCTGCTGCTGGGGTTCATCGTGGGGTTCCTGCTGATCCGAATCAGCGTGCGGCTCATCCGCAAACAGGTCCGCTGGTGGCCGGGCAATCTGCGGGCCGGGGACGTGCACATCCACCACATGGTCTTCGGCGTGATCCTGGTGCTCGGTTCCGGCATGGGACTGGTGGCGCTGTATCAGAGTTCCGTCGGCGTGATCAGCGCGCTGGCCGCGGTCTTCGGCGTCGGCGCGGCGCTGGTGCTCGACGAGTTCGCGCTCATCTACTACCTGCGCGACGTGTACTGGGAGGAGCAGGGCCGCACCTCGGTGGACGCGGTGTTCGTCGCCATCGCCGTGACCGGACTGCTGCTGCTGGGCTTCCACCCGCTGTGGCTGCTGGACATGGGCGATGTCCGGGATCTGCGCGCCGATCAGAATGTGCCCGAGCGCCTGTTCACCATCGGCTTCGCGCTGATCAATCTGCTGCTGGCCGCCATTGTCATTGCGAAGGGCAAGATTTGGACCGGTCTGTTCGGCATGTTCTTCCCGCCGCTGCTGGTCATCGGCGCGCTGCGGCTGAGCCGTCCGGGCGCGCCCTGGGCCCGCTGGCGCTACGCCGCCGGTTCGGGGCTCATGCGGCGCGCGATGCGCCGCGAACGCCGCTACCGCCGCCCGGTGATCCGCGCCAAGATCTTCGTGCAGGACCTGCTGGCCGGGAAACCCGACGCCGCGCATGTGCTGCGCGCCGCCGAGGAGGAGTTGGCCCGGACCGTGGTCCCCGCGCCGCCCGCCCCGCCCTCGACGCATCTGCACCTGATGCCCGGCTGGAAGTCGGCCGAACGCGCGGGGGAGTCCCACCCGGCGGAACGGCCTCCGGAGCCGATCGATAGCCAATAAGTTGCTGACTGTCGCTTCACGTGCCAGTGTTGAACGATGGGCTACGTTGTCGGCGACTACCTGCTCGATCGGCTCCGCGACCTCGGCGTCACCGAAATATTCGGTGTCCCGGGCGATTTCAACCTCCAGTTCCTCGATCACGTCATCGCGCACCCCGATATCCGCTGGATCGGCAGCGCCAACGAGCTCAACGCCGGATACGCGGCCGACGGCTACGCCCGCCTGCGCGGCATCGGCGCGGTCCTCACCACCTACGGCGTGGGTGAGTTGAGCGCG
Source organism: Nocardia sp. NPDC004722 (assembly GCF_053601505.1). Taxonomy (NCBI): domain Bacteria; kingdom Bacillati; phylum Actinomycetota; class Actinomycetes; order Mycobacteriales; family Nocardiaceae; genus Nocardia; species Nocardia sp. NPDC004722. Next base: position 661 of record NZ_JBSGBY010000796.1, on the reverse strand, counting down.
GTCAACGCCATCGCGGGCAGCTACGCCGAGCACGTCCCCGTGGTGCACATCGTGGGCGTCCCGGCCAAGGACATCCAGGCGCATCACCGCGTCATCCACCACACCCTCGGCGACGGCGACTTCCACCACTTCCGCCGCATCGCCGCCGAAGTCACCTGCGCGCAAGCCGATCTCGGCGCCGCCGACGCCTGCCAGGAGATCGACCGGGTGCTGAACTCGGTGCGGGTGCACCGACGGCCCGGCTATCTGATGCTGGCCACCGACACCGCCCGCATCGAGGTGTCACCGCCCGCGACGCCGCTGGCCCCGCCCGCCGACTTCTCGAGCGCCGGTGCGCGGGCCGCCTTCGAGCGGGCGGCCCGTGAGTTCCTCGCGCGCCGCCGCGTGACCGTCCTGGCCGACATCTTCGTCGACCGGGTCGGCGCGACCGACCGCCTACGCACCCTGGTCGGGCCGTCGCTGGATCTGCCGGACGGTCTCCCGCACGCCACACTGGCCTGGGGCAAGACCGTGGTCGACGAATCGGCCCCCAACTTCCTCGGCGTCTACACCGGCGCGGCCTCGCCCCCGGAGGTGCGGCATGCCGTCGAGGACGCGGAACGGCTCGTCACCGTCGGCGTCCAGTACACCGACAGCATCACCGCGGGCTTCAGCCAGCGCA
>NZ_JBSGBY010000795.1:0-3249 GCF_053601505.1 Nocardia sp. NPDC004722 | reverse complement strand
ACGCGCTGGGTCGTGAGGGCGTGTTCCCCGTGCTCAAGCGGACCGTCGGCCGCACCCACGCCAAGCACGGCTCGCCGCACATCGCGGGTCTGGTGGTGGCGCGCGCCAGCGGCGAGATGCTGGAGGCCGTGGTCACCGCGGGCCTCACCGCCGCCGGGGTGGACGTGCTGTCGGTCGGCGTGCTGCCGACGCCCGCCGTCGCCTACCTGACCGGCGTGTACGACGCCTGCCTGGGCGTCGTGATCTCCGCCTCGCACAATCCCATGCCGGACAACGGCATCAAGATCTTCGCCGCGGGCGGGCACAAGCTGGACGACGCCATCGAGGACCGCATCGAGGCGCTCATCGCCGAGGGCACGTTCCATCGGCCCACCGGCGCCGCCATCGGCCGCGTGCTGGGACGGCCCGGGCTGGGCGGGCACGTGTACGACGTGCACGATCGCTACAGCCTCGAGGGCACCCACGAGCGCTACGTCGAGCATCTGGTCCAGGCCACCGGCCGCGACCTGCGCGGAATCACCGTGGTCGTGGATTGCGCGCACGGCGCGGCCTCCGAGGTCGGCCCGGCCGCGTTCCGGGAGGCGGGCGCGACGGTCATCGCCATCAATGCCGAGCCCGACGGCCTGAACATCAACGACGGGTGCGGCTCGACGCATCTGGCGCAGGTTCAGCAGGCGGTTCGTGAGCACGGTGCGGATCTGGGCCTGGCGCTCGACGGCGACGCCGACCGCTGCCTGGCCGTGGACGCCACCGGCGCGATCGTCGACGGCGACGCCATCATGGCCGTGCTGGCCGTGGCCATGCGCGACTCCGGCGAGCTGGCCGCCAACACGCTGGTCGCCACCGTCATGAGCAACCTCGGCCTGCACATCGCCATGCGCGCGGCCGGAATCACGGTGCGCACCACCGCCGTCGGCGACCGCTACGTCCTCGAGGACCTGCGCGCGGGCGGCTACACCCTCGGTGGCGAGCAGTCCGGCCACGTGGTGTTCCCCAAGTTCGGCACCACCGGCGACGGTGTGCTCACCGGTCTGAAACTGATGGCGCGGATGGCCGAAACCGGCAGTAGCCTGGCGGAACTGGCGGGCATCGTGCAGACCGTCCCGCAGGTGCTGGTGAACGTCCCGGTCTCCGACAAGGCCGCGGTCGCGTCCGCCCCGGCGGTGCTCGCCGCCGTCGCCGAGGCCGAGGCCCTGCTGGGTGAGACCGGTCGAATCCTGTTGCGGCCCAGCGGAACCGAACAGCTGGTCCGCGTCATGGTGGAGGCCACCGACCAGGCCCAGGCCCACAACCTGGCCGACAACCTCGCCAAGCTGGTCGCGGCGGTCTGATTACTGCCCTTCGGTGAGCTGCCCGGCGTCCATGTGCCAGCGGCGGGTGGCTCGCACGTTGTCGAGCATGCGGCGGTCGTGGGTGACGAGCAGGACCGTACCCTCGAAGGATTCGACGGCCTGCTCCAGTTGCTCGATGGCGGGCAGGTCCAGATGGTTGGTCGGCTCGTCGAGGACCAGCAGGTTCACGCCTCGGGCCTGCAGGAGCGCGAGGGCGGCCCGGGTGCGCTCGCCCGGTGACAGCGTGTCGTTGGGGCGCATCACATGTGGGCCGCGGAGACCGAATTTCGCGAGCAGGGTGCGGACGTCGGGCTCGTTCCAGTCGGGGACCTCGGCGCTGAAGGTATCGGCGAGAGTGGCTGTGCCGCGGAACAATCCGCGAGCCTGATCGACCTCGCCGATGGCGACGCCCGAACCGAGCGCGGCGGATCCGCTGTCCGGCTTCGTCTTTCCGAGCAGCAGTGCCAGCAGCGTGGATTTGCCGGAGCCGTTCGCGCCGGTCAGCACGATGCGATCGCCCCAATCCACCTGCACCGTCACCGGTCCCAGGGTGAACTCGCCGCGGCTGAGCGTGGCGCCGGACAGAGTCGCGACCACCGCGCCGCTGCGCGGGGCGGCGGCGATGGACATCCGCAGCTCCCACTCTTTGCGCGGTTCCTCGACCACGTCCAGGCGTTCGATGCGCTTGACCGTCTGCTTGATCTTGGAGGCTTGCTTCTCGGTGGACTCCGCGCGGGCCTTGCGACCCATCTTGTCCGAGTCGCCCTTCGACTTGCGGCGGGCATTGCGGACGCCGTGCTCGAGCCAGTTGCGCTGCATATTCGCGCGGGCTTCCAGACCGGATTTGGTGTCGGCGTACTCGTCGTAGGCCTCGCGGGCGTGGCGGCGGGCGATCGCGCGCTCCTCCAGATACGACTCGTAGCCGCCGTCGTAGATGCCGACCTGCTGCTGCGCCAGGTCCAGCTCCACGATGCGATTCACGGTGCGCGCCAGGAACTCCCGATCGTGGCTGATCACCATGAGGGGCTCGCGGACGCCGGTCACGAACTGCTCCAGGCGGGCCAGGCCGTCCAGGTCGAGATCATTGGTGGGCTCGTCGAGCAACAGGATGTCGAAGCGGGACAACAGGACCGAGGCCAGCCCGGCGCGGGCGGCCTGACCGCCCGACAGCACGGTCATGGGGGTGTCGAGGCCGTGCGGGAGGCTGTCGGCGAGCCCGAGGTCGGCGGCGGTCTCCTCGGCGCGCTGCTCGAGATCCGCGCCGCCGAGGGCGAGCCAGCGCTCCAGGGCGGGGGAGAACTCGTCCTCGCCGCCGTCGGCGAGGCGTTCCGCGGCGGCGTCCATGGTCTGCTGGGCTTCGGCGACACCTGTTCGGCGGCGCAGAAATTCGAGCACGGTCTCGCCCGCGAGGCGTTCGGGTTCCTGGGCCAGATAGCCGACGGTGGCGTCGGGCGGGCTCAGCACGATCTCGCCCTCGGGGGCGTCGCCGTCCGCGAGCAGGCGCAGCAGGGTGGATTTACCGGCCCCGTTCACGCCGACCAGCCCGATCACGTCGCCGGGGGCGAGGATCAGGTCCAGGTCGGAGAACAGGGTCCGCTCGCCGTGTCCGGCGGCCAGGCCGCGCGCATGCAGAGTGGTGCTCACCAGGGCGATTCTGCCGTGCTCAGGGTGTCACCCTGACGTCGGCCCTCGGAAAGTTCAGGGTCGGAATGGGGCGCGGGACCGATGTGGGCGGTGAGCGAACTCGGCACAGTGGAGTCATGACTACACCGTTTCCGACACCGGCCCCCGAATACCCGACCCAGAGCCCGAAGCGCCTGACCCGCTCCAGCACCGACAGTTGGATCGGCGGCGTGTGCGGCGGTCTTGCCGAATACCTGGGCTGGAACGCCAATCTCGTCCGCATTCTGTTCGTGGC
>NZ_JBSGBY010000794.1:0-3252 GCF_053601505.1 Nocardia sp. NPDC004722 | reverse complement strand
CATCAGCGTCGTGGCGGGCCTGCTGGTCGCGGGCGCGCTGGCCGAGGCGACCCGCAACCGGCGCAACTATCTGGCCGCCCTGCACGCCCGCGCCGAACTCGCCGAACGCACCCGCGAGGACGAGGCGCAGCGACGCGTCGGCGAGGAGCGGGTGCGCATCGCGCGCGAACTGCACGACATCGTCGCCCACCACATGGCCCTCGCGCACGCCCAGGCCTCCACCGCCGCCTACCTTTTGCAGAGCAAGCCCGAGCAGGCGCAGGAGATGCTGGACTCGCTGGCCGGGACCACCTCGGCGGCCCTGCGGGAACTCAAGGCGACCGTCGGACTGCTGCGCGAGGACGACGGTGACGCGCCGCTCGAACCCACCCCCGGCCTCGACCAATTGCCCGAGCTGCTCACGGCATTCGAGCGCGCGGGGCTCGACATCACGCTGACGGTGACGGGCGGCCCGCGACCGCTGCCCTCCGGGACCGACCTGACCGCCTATCGAATCATCCAGGAGGCGTTGACCAATGTCGCCAAGCACGCCGATACCGCGTCCGCGACCGTCCGGCTCGGCTACTCCCGGCAACTGCTGACCATCAGCGTGATCGATGACGGCACCGCCGAACCCGTGCCGGGCGACGAGGATTCCGAGATCCCGGGATACGGGTTGATCGGCATGAACGAACGGGCCGTCTCCGCCGGTGGCCACCTGCACGCCGGACGCCGACCGGACGGCGGATTCGAAGTCACCACCGAACTTCCCCTGGAGCCCTCATGATTCGCGTACTCCTGGCAGACGATCAAGCGCTGCTGGCGGGCACCTTCCGGCTGCTGATCGACTCGGCCGACGATATGGAGGTCGTCGGGATCGCCGGAAACGGCCGGGAGGCGGTCGAATTGACGCGGACCACCAAGCCGGACGTGGTGGTCATGGATATCCGCATGCCCGGCATGGACGGGCTCAGCGCCACCCAGGAGATCTGCGGCGACGAGTCGCTGCACGACACCCGCGTACTGATCCTCACCACGTTCGAGCTGGACGAGTATGTGGCGCAGGCGCTTCGGGCCGGGGCCAGCGGATTCCTCGGCAAGGGCGTCGGGCCGGAAGAACTGTTGCGCTCCATCCGGGCCATCGCCGCGGGGGACGCCCTGCTCTCCCCCGCCGCCACCCGCACCCTCATCGCCCGCTACCTGGCCCGGCCCGAGAGCCGGGTCGGGGCCGCCGAATCCCTCGAGGTGCTGACCGCCCGGGAACGCGAGGTGGTCGCCATGGTCGCCGAGGGGCTGTCCAACGAGGAGATCGCCGAGAAGATGTACGTCAGCCCGCTGACCGTGCGAACCCATGTGCAGCGGGCCATGTCCAAAGTGGGAGTGCAGAATCGGGCGCAGCTGGTGGTCGTCGCCTTTCAATCCGGGCTGGTGCGCGTCGAGCCGCCGCGCTAGAGCAATCGGCGCACGGCCGCGGCGACCTGTGCGGGCTGCTCGGCCTGGATGAGGTGCCCGGAGTCTGCCTCCTCGATCTCCGCACCGACCTCTTCGGCGTACCGCAATTGATACTCGCGCAGGGCGTCGAAGTTTCGAGCCTGCATCCGGCCCACCTTCGTCGGCAGGATGACGATGACCGGACACTGCGGTAATTGCGGTGGCCTGCTGCGGAATTCGATGACCGCATCGGCGACCGCCCGGATCTCGGCCCGTGTCTGTGCGAGAGCCCTGGGCGTGAAATCCTCCTCCAGCATGGTGGCGTAGGTGTCGGCCGAGAACATGCGACTGTACGGATGGGTCAACAAACGCGAGATCGGGCGAAACCGCGCGAGCGCCTGCTGCACGGCGATCATGCGGTCAGCGGTGGCGGCCCTTTTGCTCCAGTCGTCATAGACCGGCGAGGCTTCGGCGGTCGTATCGATCAGCACCAGCCCGGCGGGCTGCGGCGACATCTTCTCCAGTGCGCGTCGCGCGACCAGCCCACCCATGCTGTGCGCCACCACGATCAGCCGTTCCGGCGCGAGCGCGGCCACCAGATCGACCAAGGTGGCGGCCATATCGTCGATGCTCTGCGGCGGCTCGACCGTATCGCTGCGACCGCGTCCCGCCCGATCGTAGGCGACGACCCTCGCGTCGTCGGTCAAGAGCTCGGTTACGGGATCCCATAGCCACCGCCCAGCACCAGCACCGGATTCGAACACAACGCAGGTGGCACCTTCCCCGGACTCCTCCACGTAGATCTCATTGCCGCCCAATGACAGTCGACGTCCCGGCACGTTCCGCATGATCATCCCCTTCGGTACCTATCCCAACTTTGGTAATGGTACCGAAAGTGGGATAGTAAGGCCATGGATCCCATCGACCTGCTGCTGCACCCGGTGCGGCTGCGCATCGTGCACGCGCTGTCCGGCGGGCGCACGCGCAGCGCGACCGAGCTCTGCGAGCACCTCATCGACGTCCCCCGGACCACCATCTACCGGCATCTCGGCTTGCTGGTCGACGGCGGCGTGCTCGAGGTGGCCGAGGAGCGACGGGTGCGCGGGGCGGTCGAACGCTCCTATCGGGTCGCCGCCGACCGGCCGACGATCACCGTCGAGGACGGGGCGGCCATGACGCTCGACGAGCACCGGCGCGGATTCGCCACGTCCATGGCCGTTTTGATCGCCGAATTCAATGCGTATCTGGATCAGCCCGATGCCGACCCGGTCGGCGACTCGGTCATGTACCGACAGGGCACGGTGTGGCTCAGCCCGGAGGAACTCGATGCCATGCTCACCGGACTTCGCGAGGTGGTCGCACAGTTCACGGGCAACCAGCCGCAAGAAGGCCGCCGAGCCTATCTCATGAGCCCGGTGCAGTTCCCTCAGGCGTTCGGCCACCAGTAGTCGGCCACCATGTAGATGCTGAAGATCACGCCGCCGAGGAAGACCGGGGCCGCGACGACAATCCCCCAGGCCGGAGTTCGGCGGCTGCGCAACGCGATTCGGCCCAGCCCCCAGGCGATCAGCCCTGCCACGGCCCAGCTGTAGATCGGCAGCAGACCCAGGGGTAGCAGGATCCACGGCGGGCAGGGGTGTCGCCAGCCGCAATAGGCCGGGACGCCTTCCATGTCGCTGATGATGATGAACGACAGGAAGAAGGTCAGGCAGAAACCGATGACACCCCAGAAGCGCCACCAGGTCAGGTAGGTGTGCCAGCGCGCGCGAATTTGCCGGCCGGGATACGGGCGAGTACATCGCCCGGCAATAAATCGTCCAAGTTCTTGCACTCGTACCCGAC
>NZ_JBSGBY010000793.1:0-3257 GCF_053601505.1 Nocardia sp. NPDC004722 | reverse complement strand
CTGATGGCCGCGCTCGACTCCACCATCGTCTCCACCGCCCTGCCGACCATCGTCGCGGACCTGGGCGGGGCCGGGCACATGGCCTGGGTGGTCACCTCCTACCTGGTGGCCGAGGCCATCGCCACCGCCCTGTCGGGCAAGTTCGGCGACCTGTTCGGCCGCAAGCTCGTCTTCCAACTCAGCGGCGCGATCTTCATCATCGGGTCGATGGTCGCCGGGCTCGCGCACGGCATGACGCTGCTGATCTTCGCCCGCGCGGTGCAGGGGCTGGGCGCGGGCGGGCTCATGGTCACCTCCATGGCCCTGATCGCCGATGTGATCCCGCTGCGCGAGCGCGGCAAGTATCAGGGCGCGCTGGGTGCGGTCTTCGGCATCACCACGGTGATCGGACCCACCCTGGGCGGGCTGTTCACCGACCATCTGAGCTGGCGTTGGTGCTTCTACGTCAACGTCCCCATCGCGATCGTCATGATCGCGGTGGCGGCCCGGACCATTCCGATGACCCGCTCGGTGGTCAAGCCGATCGTCGACTACCTCGGCATCGCGCTGGTCGCCATCGGCGTCACCTGCCTGATCCTCGGATTGGAATGGGGCGGACAGGAATACGCGTGGGGCTCCTCGATGATCCTCGGCTTGTTCGGGGCCGCGGCGGTGGCGTTGGCGAGCTTCGTATTCGTCGAGTTCCGGGCCGCCGAACCGATGTTGCCCATGCATCTGTTCCGCAGCAATGTGTTCACGGTGTGCTCGATCCTGAGCTTCATCGTGGGCTTCGCGCTGCTGGGCGCGATGACGTATCTGCCCGCGTATCTGCAATACGTGGAAGGGGTTTCGGCGACCGCCTCGGGCGTGCGCACGCTGCCGCTGGTGGTGGGCCTGTTCTTCACCTCGATCCTGTCGGGCAATATCGTCGGCAAGACCGGGCACTACAAGATCTTCCCGATCCTGGGCTGCGCGATCATGGCGGTCGGCCTGTTCCTCATGTCGACCATGGGCCCGCACACCGGGTTCTGGCTGATGTCGCTGTACATGCTGATCCTGGGTCTGGGCGTGGGTCTGGCCATGCAGGTGCTGACCATCGCGGTGCAGAGCAGCGTCCCGTATTCGGATCTGGGGACCGCGACTTCGGGCGTCACCTTCTTCCGGACCATCGGCAGCGCGTTCGGCACCACCGTGTTCGGCACCCTGTACTCCAATCAGCTGCGCCCGAATCTCGAAGCGGCCCTGATCGAATCGCGGGTGCCGCCGCAGGTGGCGCAGAACCCGGCGGCCCTGCGCGACCTGCCCAAGGCGCAGGCCGCGCCGATCGTGCAGGCGTACGCGGATTCCATCGACTTCCTGTTCCGCTGGGTGGTGCCGGTGGCGCTGCTCGGCTTCGTGGTGGCGTTCTTCTTGAAGCAGGTCAAGCTGCGCGACAGCGTGCGCGCCGAGGCCACCGACGTGGGTGAGCAGTTCGCCATGCCGGACTCCGGCGACCGGCTGATGCAGTTGGAGCGGGCGGTCGCCCGAGTCCTGCGCAAGCAGCGCGACAATGCGGTGCCGGACCCGGGAATCCTTGCGGCGGCGGGCAGTTCGCTGGGCCGGGACGAGGCGTGGGCGCTCGGCCAGGTGCGCATGTACAACCGCTTGCGCGGCACCGCGACCCTCGACGACATCGCCCGAACCCATTGGATCCCCGCCGAATTGATCGGCCCGGTCTACGAGAAGGCCGAGCGGGAGGGCCTGCTGCTGCGTGACGGCAACGAGTTGACCCTCACCGACAAGGGTGTGGCCGAGGTGGATCGGGTGCGCGGGGCCTGGAAGCGCTGGCTCGCCGGCCAGCTCACCGACTGGGATGCCACCGATCCCGCCGACCGGGCGCTGCTCGAGCAGGCCATCGACAATATCGCCACCAAACTGCTCGATGAGGCCGATCACCCGGACGTGCTACCGGCCCGCTGACCCACCGTGATCGGATGCCCGCCACGAGATTCTCGTGGCGGGCAACGTTTTTCGATCAGGCGGAGACTGTCGCCGGACGCACCGTCGCGTCCCAGTCGATCCGGAAGCGCTGCTCCGGGCCGAGGTACTTCTCCATGTCCATGCGCTTGAACATCATCGGCATCAGCACCTGCATGGCCTTGCGGGCCACCGGCCCGGCCGCCTTGGTGCGGTTGGTGCGGGCGACGCGGGCCGCGACGCCTTCCACCCGCGGCCGCCGCAGCGCCTCGTAGGTGGCGAAAGCCGTTGTCGGATCATCGATATCGCGCAGGCAGCGGGCCAGCTCGATGGCGCTCTCGATGGCCATGGACCCGCCCTGGCCGGAACTGTTGCTGGGCGCGTGGACGGCGTCGCCGGTGAGCGCCATCCGGCCCCGGTACCAGTGCGGCACCGGCGGCATGATGTGCAGCGCGCCCGCCACTTCCAGCTGTTCGGGCGTGGTGTTGCGGGCCAGCTCCTCGCCGGGTGTCTCGCCCGCGTAGGTCTCGCGGATCGTGCGCAGCCACTTCTCGGCCGGGACTGTCCGCGCCTGCGACAGCGAAAGGTATTCCTCGGTAGGAAGATTCGCTCCCCAGCCCACCCGCCCGTCGGGCAGCGCCCAGTACAGGTAGTAGGCGCGTTTGCCGAAGGCGAAGGTCATCGAGTCCGGCGGCACCTCGAACGAGCAGTCGGTGTACGCGCCGAAGCCGAGCATGTGCAGGTAGGTCGGTCCCGGGGCCTTCGGGTCGATCAGCCCGCGCACCGTGGAGCGGATGCCGTCCGCGCCGATGAGCACATCGGCGGTGGCGCTGCTGCCGTCGGCGAAGATCGCGGTCACCCCGCCCGCGTGCTCCTCCACGTCGACGAGCCGCCGGTTGTATTCGAAGCGCACACCGGCGGCGACGGCCGTGTCGTGCAACACCTGGTGCAGCTCGGGCCGCTCGACCATCTGCAGCGGCTCGACATTCTGCAGACCCGGCAGGTCGAAGGTCTTGCCGTTCACCGACATCGACGAGGTCCGGATGGGCAGGGCGATGCGGCGCACCGCGTCCGCCGCGCCGACGATCTCGAGAGCGGCCATCCCGTTGGGCGCGAGCGCCAGCGCGGAGCCGATCCCGTAGGCCGGGCCCGGATAGGCCTCGCAGACGGTGACATCGATGCCCGCCCGGTGCAGGGCGGTGGCGGTGACGGGACCGGCGATGCCGCCCCCGATGACCAATGCGGAAGAAACAGACATGGTTGTCTCCAGTGAGAAGTGTTCGAAGGTTGGTCGAAATCCCCGAACCGACCCGCGCGTGGAG
>NZ_JBSGBY010000792.1:0-3259 GCF_053601505.1 Nocardia sp. NPDC004722 | reverse complement strand
GCCATCTGCCCGGGGCCCTCGAGCTGGCCACCCGGCTCGCCGACGGGCTGCTCGACGCGGCGGTCGCGTTCGGTGGGCGACTGCCCGAATTGTTCTGCGGTTTCCCGCGTGCCAAGTTCGCCGCGCCGGTCCCCTATCCGACCTCGTGTTCGCCGCAGGCGTGGGCGAGCGCGGCTCCGTTGCTGCTGGTGCGCTCCTTCCTGGGCCTGGATCCCGATGCCGGGCACCGCACGTTGACCGTGCTGCCGCATCTGCCCGCGCGTTGGGGCCGGGTGGAACTCACCGATCTGCGGCTCGGCGGCGCGGTCGTCGACCTGGCCGTGGAGGGCAACCGGGTGACAGCCACCAATCTGCCCGATGATTGGCGGCTGATCACCCACTGATCTCAGCTCTGGGCGGCCGCGCGGATATTGCGGACGGCGAGTGCGCCGAAAACCGTTGCCAGCGCGGCCGACCAGGCCAGGGTTTGCAGGATCGGGGTGGCGACGGGGCCGCCCAGGGTGAGGTTGCGCATGGCTTCGATGGCGCAGCTCATGGGCTGGGCGCGCACGACGGGTTGCAGCCAGCCCGGGTAGTTGTCGACCGGGACGAAGCCGGAGTTGAAGAACAACGCCAGCAGGGTGACGGCCGAGAACAGTTGCACCACTTTGTCGCCCGCGGCGGTCACGCCGACGGTGATGACCATGGTGGAGATGCCCGGGATGAGCAGGACCGGGATCAGCACGGCAGCGAGTGCGGCCCAGGGCCCTTGGTGGAAACGCAGGCCCAAGGCCATGCCCAGGGCGATGATGACCACGGTGCCCGCGAGGGTGCGGCCGCATTCCGCGAGCAGGCGGCCGAGCAGTCCGGCCGAACGACGCACCGGCAGGACCCAGAAGCGGCGCAGCAGACCGCTTTCGCGTTCGGCGTAGAGGGACAGACCGGTGCCCATGGCCCCGTACATGGCGCCGGTGATGGCGATCATGGGGACGAAACCGTAGATGGCGTCCGCGCCGGAAGCGCCGGTGAGCACCTTGTCCAGCACCAGCTCGTACATGAGCAGCAGCAGGACCGGGAGGATGAGGGTGGAGGTGAGCACCTCCTGTTCGCGGGGCCAGCGGCGCATGAGGCGACCGGCCTCGACCAGGGTCTGATCCAGCAGGGTTCTCACCGCCGCCGCCTTTCCACTCGCACCGACAGCGCGGTGAACACCAGGATGAGTCCGGCGCACCAGGCCGCCGAGATGGCCACGGCCGCAGGGAAGTCGCCGTCGGCGAGGCCGCGCAGCGCGGCGGCGGCCTGGGAGACGGGTTGATTGCGCACGAACGGCTGGATCCAGCCCGGGAACGCCTCGGCCGGGACCAGCCCGGTGGACATCATGGTCAGCAGCAGCTGCGGGGCCAGCAGAGCGGACGCCCCGATCTCGGGCTTGCCGGTGGCGACGCCCAGCGCATCCGCGCCGACAACCACCGCCGCGCCGAAAGCCAAGGCGAGCAGCAGAAATCCGGCCGCCCCCGCCGCCTCGTGGAAGCGGAACCCGAACACGTACCCGATCACGAGCGCACCCACGACGGCCGCCCCTGCCCGCACCAGATTCGCCGACATCCGCGCGGCCATCGGCAACCACGGCCGCACCGGCATCGACCGCAGCCGGGTTCCCATGCCGCTGAACGTGTCTCGCGCGGCGCGATCACCAGCGGACATGGCGGTGAAGAACATGCCCTGCAACACGATGACGGGCAGCAGATACTGCGCGTACTCCACACCACCCGCCTCCATGGACCTGCGCAGCGGCACATAGAAGCACAGGAAGAAGATCATCGGCGCGGCGAAGCCGAACATCAGATCGCCTTCGCGCAGCGCGGCGCGAATAGTACGCCCACTCAAAGCCTTCCATTGCAAGAAGGCCGGCACTCGGAACTGCGCGGCCGCTGACTTCGCGGTGTCGGTCGTCATATGCGCGCCTCGGCAGGCTGGGGGCGGGTGAGTTCGATGAAGACTTCGTCGAGGGAGGGGCGGCGGAGGGCGATGTCGATGAGGGCGATGTTCGCGGCGGTGACTCGGCGCAGGACTTCGGCGAGGGTGGCGGCGCCGTCGGGGGCGGGCAGGGCTACGCGGTCGGCGGATTCGGGGACGGTGAGTTCGCCGAGGCCGTCCAAGGCGGTGAGAACGCTTGGGACGTCGGCGGCTTCGACCGGGACGACCTCGCAGTAGCCGGCGCCGGAGCGGGCCTTGAGCTGGTCGGCGGTGCCCTCGGCGATGACGGTGCCCTTGTCGACGACGATGATGTTGTCGCTCAGGGCATCCGCCTCCTCGAGGTATTGGGTGGTGAGCAGGATGGTGACGCCCTGCGCTTTGAGTTCGCGCACCAGCGACCAGAGGCTCTGGCGGCTGACCGGGTCGAGGCCGGTGGTGGGTTCGTCGAGGAAGACCACCTTGGGCTGGCGCACCAGGCCGCAGGCGATGTCGATGCGGCGGCGCATACCGCCGGAGTACTGGCCGACACGGCGGTCGGCGGCCGCGGTGAGGTCGAAGCGTTCCAGCAGTTCGTCGGCGCGTTGGCGGGCCTGGGTGGGACGCAGGCCCATCAGGCGGGCGAACAGCACCAGATTCTCACGGCCGGTGAGTACCTCGTCCAGGGCGGCGTACTGGCCGGTCAGCATGATCGAGGCGCGGACGGCGTCGGCCTCGCGGACCACATCGTGACCGGCCACCAGGGCCCGCCCGGCATCGGGGCGGACCAGGGTGGACAGCACCGAGACGGTGGTGGTCTTGCCCGCGCCGTTCGGGCCGAGCACGCCCAGGACGCTGCCGGTGGGTGCGCTGAAGCTGATGCCGCGCAGGGCGTGAACCGCGCCGAAGGATTTTTCGACGGATTCGACGACTATGGCCGCGCCCGTATTGGATTGCGACACCTGGTTCTCCATCCTCGTGTTCATTCGGGTCGGGCGGGGCTGAAATCTTCGGTCAGGCGGGGCTGAGCGCGGCATGAGCGGCCCCGAGCGCCGCGACTGCCCGCTGCCAGATCTCGGTAAGACGCGCGATCTCGGCCTCATCGAAAAGTGTTGCGCTCCACCGGAACAGGACGACCAGCTGCGGCCCCTGCTCGCCCGGATAGATCGCGGCGATGAGATCGAGGGCGTAGCGCAACGGCATGTCCGGCTCGGGCGCGATCGGGAGTCGCTGGTGCAGGGCCAGATCCGTGACCGGCGTGAAGGGCGCCTCGGTGCCGGCGCCCGCGGCCAGGTCCATGCGGCCGAGGTAGTCGAAGAGCACCTGC
>NZ_JBSGBY010000791.1:0-3275 GCF_053601505.1 Nocardia sp. NPDC004722 | reverse complement strand
GGCCTGTTCCGCCCGTCGGAGCTGACCCTGCGTGTGGGCGAGTTGTCCTTCGGTCAGCGCCGCCGGATCGAACTGGCCAGGCTGGTCACCGATCCGGTGGATCTGCTGCTGCTCGACGAGCCGACCAACCACCTGTCCCCGGCGCTGGTCGAGGACCTCGAGCAAGCGCTGGACGGCTACTCCGGCGCGGTCGTGCTGGTCACCCACGACCGGCGCATGCGGGAGCGCTTCCAGGGCCGCCGCCTGGAACTGGTTGGAGGAGATACCGTCTGACATTCACCACCAGTGCCGCATGGCGCTCGCTGGCGGTGCCGTATGCCGCTCGCATGCGTGCCGCATGAGCACTCAGAATCGGTGTCGCATGACGTAGTCGTGGTGGAGTTGGGCACCGACGGTGAAGGTCTTGGTTCCCGCCACGGTGAACCCGTGCTTGCCGTAGAACCGCTGGGCGCGGACATTCTGCTGGTTCACGCCCAGCCACACGGCGACGCTGCCGCCGGTGCGGGCGGCGTCGAGCCCGGCGCGCATGAGCGCCGCGGCCGCGCCGCTGCCGTGGCGGCCGGGCAGCACGTACATCTTGCTGAGCTCGGTCACCGGCCGTTCGGTGATGACGGCGGCCACGTCGGGATCGGCCGGTGCCATCGCGTTGAGCAGCGCGTACCCGATGATCTCGCCATCGTGAACCGCCTTGAGTACCAGCCGGTCCGGATCTCCGAGATAGTCGTGGAACCGTCCGGCGGAGAGGTTGGCGGCGATGAAGGCGGCCTCGTCGGCGGGCGTGGACCCGGGCGGGCAGGCCAGCGGGAATGTCACCGCCGCCACTGCGGCGAGGTCGTCGGCGTCGCCGGTGTCGGCCCGGTCGATGATCGTGTCGATGGCTGCGGAATCGCTCACCGCCCCAGTCAAGCAGGTTCGGCGGCGGGCTCGGTGGCCGAGGGGCTGGTGGTGGCCCGCGGGTGGAAGATGACCGCGAACCCGATCAGCACCACCGCGAACGCGAGCGGAATCGAGAATCCGGCACGCAGATTCGCCGCGTCGGCGACCACGCCGACCACCGCGCCGCCGACCAGCGTGCCCGCGTAGTTGAACAGATTCAGGCGCGCGATGAGCGCGTCGAGGTCGCGGCCGCTGGTGAGTTGCCCGGCCTCGCTGAAGCACAGCGGCGCGATCACCGGCAATCCGATTCCGGCGACCAGGAATCCGAGGATCGCGACCACGGGTCCCGGCGCGGAGACCACGATCGCCAGGCCGACCGAGCCGACGGCCGCGGCCACCCGCACCACCGTGCGCGGCCCGAACCGCCGCACCCACAGATCGCCGGTGAGCCGCCCGAGCAGCGACGCGCCCTGATAGGCGGCGAGCGCGAGCGCGGCGGTCGATGAGGAGGACAGCAACTCGTCCTTCAGATACAGCGCCGACCAGTTGCCCACCGCGAGGTCGATGGCGAAGGCCAGCGCGATCACCACGCCGAAGAGCAGGAACAACCGCGTCGGCACCGAGCTGGCCGGTTCCCCTTCGGCCGGACCGGCTTCCGCGTCGTCGCTGCCCAACAGGCGCGGTCCCGCCGCCAGGCACCCTGCCGCCACCACCGCGGCCGCGATGATGATCGAGGCCCACAGCGGCACGTGCAGCGCCTCGAACGCCGCCACGCACAGCGCGCCGAGGATCGAGCCCGCACTCCAGGCCGCGTAGAACGACACCAGAATGAACCGGCCATAGCCGTGTTGAATGAACACCGCCTGCATATTCGTTCCGGCGTCCACCATGCCGACCGCCACGCCGTACACCCCCAGCGCCACGAACGCGCAGATCAGGTTGGGTGACACCGCGACGAGGCGGCGGCCTTCCGCAGCCAGGTGCAGGCGCTGGGCGTGGGCACCACGCTGCTGGTGGACACCTTCGACATCACCCGTGGCGTCGACACCGCCATCGAGGTGGCCGGGCCCGAATTGGGCGGCGTGCGCATCGATTCCGGCGATCTCGGCGTGCTGGCCCGGCAGGTGCGCGATCAGCTGGACGCGCTCGGCGCGGTGCGCACCCGCATCGTGGTGTCCGGGGATCTGGACGAGTACGCGATCGCGTCGCTGCGCGCCGAACCGGTCGACGTCTACGGCGTCGGCACCTCGCTGGTCACCGGGTCCGGCGCGCCGACCGCGGGCATGGTCTACAAGCTGGTCGAGGTGGAGGGCATCCCGGTGGCGAAGCGCAGCTCCCACAAGGAGTCTCGCGGCGGCACCAAGCGCGCGGTGCGGCTGGCCCGACGCACCGGCACCATCGTCGAGGAAATCGTCTACCCCGCTTCCGCTTCCGGCCCCGACACCGACGGCTTCGAGCTCCGCGAACTACAGGTGCCGCTGGTGCGCGACGGCGAGGTGCTCGGCGATCAGCCGACCCTGGCGCAGAGCCGCGAACTGGTGGCCAAGGGCCTGATCAGCCTGCCGTGGGAGGGCCTGAAACTGTCGGCGGGTGATCCGGCGATTCCGACGACATTCCAGGGCTGACCCGCCGCTTCCACCAGTTGGTCACCGCGATCGACCCGGTGACCACCGTGATGAGCACCACCTTGCCCGCCACGCCCAACCATCCGACGACATGTTCGAGCGCCGCGAACACCTTGATGTGGGCCAGGACGTGCGCGATATTGCCCAGCCACTCCCAGCCGTCCAGCGACACCAGGGTCGCGACGAAGGCCACGATCGTGGTGTAGGCCAGTGCCCTCGGAATCCATGCCCTCCGGAACACGACACGGTTCATTGCTCGGCCTCCCTACCGATGCGGATGCGCCGTCCGGGCTATCGCCGGGCGGCGAACCGCCGCGTCAGCACGTACCAGAGCGCCGCGACGATCACCGCTGTTATCGCGGGAAGGACCGGATGGTGCAACGCGTAGGAGAACATCCCGCCTGCGGCCACGCGCCCGTCGATCAGCGCGCTGAGAGCGTTGGCGATGGAGAAGGCCACGAACAGCAGTAAGGCCATGACAAGGGCGCGCCTCATGTAATACCCCTGGACCGAGCAGTAATACCCATGGATCGAGCAGTGCCGCGTGGACCGGCCGACGACCGGGCGGCACAATGCAATACGAGCGGTATGCCGCCGTGGTTCATCCGCAGATTCCGGGAGGTCAGCCCATG
This sequence comes from Nocardia sp. NPDC004722, assembly GCF_053601505.1. Lineage (NCBI taxonomy): Bacteria > Bacillati > Actinomycetota > Actinomycetes > Mycobacteriales > Nocardiaceae > Nocardia > Nocardia sp. NPDC004722. Next base: position 142 of record NZ_JBSGBY010000791.1, on the reverse strand, counting down.
AGCCGAGCCCTGATCGTCGTCGATGTGCAGAACGATTTCTGCGAGGGCGGATCGCTGGCCGTCGCGGGCGGCGCGGCCGTGGCCGAGCGCATCACCGAATACCTGGATGTGTCCGATTACACCGCGATCGTCGCCACCCGCG
>NZ_JBSGBY010000790.1:0-3291 GCF_053601505.1 Nocardia sp. NPDC004722 | reverse complement strand
TGAACCGTGCCGCGGTCTTGCGGCACAGCTCCACCACGTCGTCGAGGGTGTCCGAGCCGTACACCTCGGGCTGGCGCGTGCCCAACATGTTCAGGAACCAGTGGGCCCGACAGCCGCCGGGTGCGGAGTTCGAGGTCGAGGCCGTTGCTGCGCAGGGTCATGCCGGATCACGCCCGCCCGGCTTCGACGGCGAGGATGGTCGCGGCCGCGGTCGTGACCGCATGCTCGTGGTCGCCGTCGTGGTCGAGGGCGATGAGGAAGTCGGTCAGGCCCCGCCACAACGCGTTTCGCTCGCGGGCGGTGGAGAGACGGTCGCCGAGATCGATCTCGGTCCAGGCGGCGAACCGGTCGGCGAGAGGACCGAGCAGGGTGGTGTATTCGTGCGGTGCGCACTGGTTGGCGGCGCCGAACCCGCCGTGGCCGCGCATCCACGGCAGCGGTGTGCGCGAGTCGGCGAGCCGCTCGATCAAGGCGGCGCCCGAGTCCTGGGCCGATTTCGTCAACACCATCACGTCACCGGCGACGATCGCGTGCTCGCCGGTGCCGGGAAACGGGGCCACACCGACCCGGTCGACCAGGGTGGCGTCGTCGCGAATGATGCTTCGCACAATGGGTTCCGCGAAGTCCGGCGCGACCACGACCAAGGCGGAACGGCGGTCGAAGACATCCCGGACCGCGTCGGGAAACTGACCCGTCAACGCCTTGCCGATACCGCCGGAAAAGGCGTTGGATTTACCCCATGTCGCGGCCAATATCGTCAGGACGGTTCGCACGGCATTGCGGGTATCGTCGCTCGGGCCTGCGGGTTCCGACGGATTCACCAGCCCCGCGTAAGCCTCCCGCGAATAGGCCAGCAGCATGTTCTCGAAGAAATCGGTGAGCATCCACCCGTCGGCGGCCCCCAGCGCGAGCAGCCGTTTACCCTTGCTGTCGGTCTGCGATACCAGCCCGGGCCAATCCGCCGGAGTCCAGGTGGCCGGCGGCGGCAGACCGCATTCGGCCAGATTTTCCCGGTCATACCAGATCAGCGATTTCCAGGCCGCTTTGAACGGCAGGCCGTAGAGCCGGTTCCCGGCCGCCGGTACCCTGAGATAGTCTTGCCAGCGATCGATGTAACGCGCTGTCGCACAGCCCTTCTCGGCCCACCAGGCATCATCCAGCGGCCGTAGCCATCCGCGTTCGGCGAAACCGCGCACCTGTCCGATGTAGGGCAGAATCACGATATCGGGCGCGGATCGGCCCGCGCTCAGCACGCTACCGACATCGTCGCCGAGCGGAATCATGTCGATGCGATGCTCGAAATTCAATGCGCCCGTCACACTCCGGAACGCGGCCAATTCGGCGCCGCCCCAGGGCACCGCGATACGCACCGCATCCGATTGCGCGCCGAACACATCGGGCGTGCAGGCGGCCAATAACGGCAGCAGGGCACCCGCGCGGAGAAATGACCTCCGGCTCGCCATGGCCTGCCCCCAAACCGATATCGCACCCCACCGATTCCCCTACGCCCGCGACGCTACGCCCGAACGCGCAGCGCCGCACCGAGAATGGCGGCAATGCCGGACGGCGGAATCCCCTCCATCCCACCGTCCGGCCCCTCCGATGGTCCGCGCGAACCCACCCGCGAGGCAGCCTGCCCGCACCACTGATGACGGTCGTGTGCACACCCCCGGCGCCCTGGCACCCGGGTTCGAGTACCGCGGTACCCGCGCGCGATACCCGGCGGTGGAGGATCCTGAGTCCGTGAGTACGACGGGGATCACGGTCGTGGTGGCCGAGGACTCGATGCTGATCCGCGACAGCGTGTTACGGGTGCTGAGCACCGACGACACCATCGAGGTGGTCGGCATCGCCACCGACTACGACGCCACCGTCGACCTGGTGCACCGCCACGCGCCGAGCGTGCTGATCACCGATATCCGGATGCCGCCCACCGGCACCGACGAGGGCATCCGGCTGGCGCGGCAACTGCGCACCACCCAGCCGGGCACCGGCGTCATCGCGCTGTCGCACTACGCCGAACCGCAATACGCGACCGGGTTGCTCGACGGCGGCTCCGCCGGGCGCGGCTACCTGCTCAAGGAACACATCGCCCGCTTCGACCAGCTGCTCAACGCCGTGCACGTGGTCGCGGGCGGCGGCTCGGTGCTCGATCCCGACATCGTGGAGACCCTGCTGGCGCGCCGCCGCGAGGACGATATGGTCTCCCGGCTCACCGCCCGCGAACGCCAGGTGCTCGCCGAGATCGCCGGGGGCGGCAGCAATCGGGTGGTGGCACAACAACTCTGCCTGTCACAGCGGGCGGTCGAGAAGCACATCAACTCGATCTTCGCGAAGTTCGGGCTCACCGGCGACCCGACCCTCGATCAACGGGTCACGGCCGTCCTGATGTTTCTGGCCGCCCGACCCGGCTAGGGGTGCGTGCACCCTTTTCCGCGGCCCGGACGCGACGCACCATGACAAGGGTGACCACACCAGGGGCAGCCGGGACCGCGCCGGTGCCGGTGTGGATCGTCGACGATCGGCCCGCATTCCGGCGCGCGGCGGTCGCCGTGGTGGCCGCGGCCGCCGGATTCGTGATCGCGGGCGAGGCCGACAGTGGCGAGGCAGCCCTCGACATGACGCGCGACGCCGCGAGCGGACTGGTGCTGATGGACATCAACATGCCCGGCATGGGCGGCATCGAGGCCACCCGCCGCATTCGCGCCGCACACCCGCGGATGGCGGTGTGGCTCATGTCGACCTACGACACATCGGATCTCCCCCACGAGGTATCACAGTGCGGCGCAGCAGGTTACGTGCACAAGGAAGCCCTCGGACCGCAGCTGCTGCGGAGCATCCGGGACGAGCTGACACCCTCGTGAACACCGACGCCTCCGGGTCGCTGGCGCGGCGGCGGCTGCGGCAGCTGATCTACGCGCTGATCATCTCCACCGGCGCGCTCATCGCACTCAACTGTGTCGCGGTCGCTCTGCGGCCCACCGTGTGGGTGTTCGGCATGCTCGCCGTACTGCTGATGGAACCGCTCGGATTCCTGATCGCCCTGCGGCTGGCCGAGCGCGGGGCGCTGGAACGCGCGGTCGCCACCCTCTCGACGCTGATCTGGGCGGGCGCGATCGCCGCGTCCTGGGTGTCACCGCTCACGCTGCCCGTGCACGAGATGGCCGCCTTGATCCCGGCGATCTGCGCCGCGCCGTACGTGCCCCGACGGCAGCTGCCCCGCTACTTCCTCGGCACTCAGCCGCCACCCCGAACCCGATCCCCCGGCTGGCCCCGGTCACCAACGCGCTC
>NZ_JBSGBY010000789.1:0-3294 GCF_053601505.1 Nocardia sp. NPDC004722 | reverse complement strand
ACAGCTGCCGGGCATTCCCGGCCTGGTGGAGAGCAACACGCTGCCGGTGCTGCGATACTTCCGGACGGTGCACGAATGGCGGCCCGCGCTGCTGGACGACGCGGAAGCGGCCGCGCTGGCCGAATTCCCGCCGCTGACGCCCTCACCGACCGGGGCGGGCGCGCGGCGGCTGGCACGGGAGGAACAGCTCATCGTGCGGTCGCTGGCCGAGGACGGCCGCCGCACCTACGACGAGATCGCCCGCATCGCAGGCGTTTCCGAGCCGACCGCCCGCCGCCGCGTGGAGGCGCTAAGGCGGGACGGCACCGTGCACGTGCGCGCCCTCGTCGCACCGGCCGCGCTCGGGCTGGGGGTGGAGGCACTGCTGTGGATCAAAACCCGGCCCGACGCGGTGGACGCGGTCGGCGCGCTGCTGCTGGATTCGCCGTACGTCCGCTACGCCGCGGCCATCATGGGCGACCACCAGATCGTCGCCGACGTCGCCGTCCCCGACAAGCGCAGCCTCTACGAACTGGTGACCACCTCGAACTGGGTCACCCACGCCGACTCGGTGGCCACCTCACTGGTCGTGGACGTCCTCAAAACCAGTGGCGTGCAACGGGTGAGCGGCCTCACGGGTCGCTGAGATCGCCTGGCGGCAGGTTTCGGGGCCGGGCTCACCGGTCGCCGAGACTGATGCGCAACTGGCCGCGGGCAGGGTCACCGGTCGGTGAGGCGGGCTTGCAGCAGGTCGCGGCCGGGCGCGAGGAGATTCAGCGCAGCATCGAGGTCCCGTAAGCGGGCGGCGGTGGTCGACAGGATGAGACCGGCCACCAGGGTGCCACCGCGGTCGCGCACCGGGACCGCGAGACAGCCGTGGCCGGGGCGCAATTCGTCGACCTGGACCGCGTAGCCGCGTCCGCGCGCTTCCGCGTCGGTCTCCGCGAGGGCGAGTCGCCCGATAGCGGAGACGGTGAGATCGCCGGTGATGAGGCGCTGGTTCTCGATCGGGAAATCCGGGTCGGCGTCGAGGATGCGTACTCGCGGTCGTGGTGTGCCGGTGCGGTGGTACCCGGCCAGGTGAATGCCCGCGCGCAATCCGCGCCGCAACCCGTCGAGCACTTCGAGCGTGGCAGCGGGCAGGACCGGGGGAGCGGCCATCCCGGCCAGTTCGGTGACCTTGGTGCCGAGGGCGAATCCGGTCAGATCCGGCGTGCGCACCAGATATTCCTGCTGCACCAGCAAATTCAGCAGCCGGTACGCGGTCGCGCGCGGCATGCCCAGATTGCGGCTGATCTCGCGCGCGGTCACCCCGGGACCGCAGGCGGCGACCTCCTCCAGCACCACGAGCGCGCTGAGCACGGCTTTCGGCTGCCGCCCACCGATTTCGCCCGGATGCCCTCCACCCGTCAAGCTCACCAGCTCCTCCCGCCGAGCCCGCCGGTCCCGCCCACCGTGCCGGTCCCGCCGAGTCCGGCGGAGCCGCCCAGGACCTCGGCGCCGATGGGGATGTCGTGGGTGCCGAGGTCCGGCAGTCGCCGTCGGCGCAATCGCCAGGAGATCGTCGTGCCTGCCACCAGTGCGAGTACGAACAGCCAGACGCCCGCCGCGCGGGTGCCGTCCCACTCGGTGGCCAGGAATACCGTCAGGCAGCCGGACAGTCCGCCCGCGGTGGCCAGGGCCAGCGCGACCGGGATCGGGGTGAGTTCGCCTATGCGCCACAGGAACAGCGGCACCGCCAGGCACACCAGCAGGTAGGCGAGTACGTAGCCGCCCGCCGACACCACCAGCAGCACGCCCGCGGTCTGCTCGACACCCGTCCCGCTCGCGAGCATCAGCAGCGGAACCGCGATGGCGATCGGCATCGACATCCCGATGGCGACATGCGGTGTGCGCCAATCCGGGTGGGTGCGGCTCAGGGCTGCGGGGAGCACGCCGTCGATGCCCATGCTCAGCAGCACCCGCACCAGCGCGGTCGAGGAGGCGAGTGCGCACGCGAAGAACGAGGCCGTGACACCGCAATCCAGGATGGGGGAGATCCACCCCACCCGGTAATACGACGACAGCGCGTCCACCGGGACCGCGGCGGCCCCCGGCGTCAGCCCGGCCAGCCGGAAACCGGTGGCCTGCACCGAGGTCGCGGCCACCACCAGCACTCCGGTCGCGATCGGCGACCACACCAGCACCCGCGGCACCGTCGCGAACGGCCGCCGGGCCTCCACCGACAGCGACGCGGCGCTCTCGAACCCGACGAACGCAGTGATCGCGATGACCACACCCACCACGAAACCCGGCACCGGCACCCGGGCCGGCGCGAGCAGTTCGGGCGCGACCACCCGGCCCTGCCCGAACCACAGCACCGTGATCAGCGCCAGCAACACCGCCACCGCCACCGACTCCACCAGCAGGCTCAGCCGCGCCGACACCCGCACCCCGCGCAGCATCACCACCGTGCACAGCAGCCCGGCGGTGAGCACGCACAGCGGCGCGAACGCCGGGCCGGTGACCCCGCCGAACCCCAAGGCCGCGAGCACATTCGCCACATGCGGGCCGATATTGGCCAGCGAGTACATGGCGATGAACGCGTACCCGAGAATCAAGGCGATTCCGGACGACAACGCCCCGCCCGCCCCGAGCCCCTTGGCGGTGAACGTGTACAGCGACCCCGCCGTGCTGACCCGCTTGGTGAACTGGTTGACCGCCGCCGCCACCGGAAGCGTCAGCGCCGCACCGGCGACGGCCGCCCACAGCGCGCCGTCCCCGGCCACACCCACCAGCAGCCCGGGCGTGGTGGCGGCCGCCGCGCCCGGCGCGATGGCCGAGATCGACTGCGCCAGCACATCCGCGAACCCGAGACTGCGCCGCCGCAGCCCCGACATCGGCGAGGTGTCCGACACCCCGGTGACCGAGGGCGGATCGGCGATCGCCCGATCCAAGGCGCTGGTACGACGGCTCATACGCCCGGAAAATACGAATCCCGTATGTCGCACGGATTTCGGTGCGGTCATCGCTGTGTGAGCTCGAATGAGACACCCCGGCGGCCGCGGCGTCTCATTCACCGCGGCCCCGACCTTTACCACGAGGTCACGGCTGGGAAAAGCAGTGCGCCAACAGTGTTGAGGGTTCGCCCAACCCTCGCCCCGGAGGTGCACCATGGCCCCCACACCCCCACCACCCGGCAACGCCACCGCCCCGCCCGGCAGCACCACGGCCCGGTCCGGCGGTGTTGATGCCACGCCCGTAACACCATCCGGGCTGAGCGGCAGGCTCGGGGCGGGGGCGATCGTGTTCATGGTGGTCGCGGCGGCCGCGCCG
>NZ_JBSGBY010000788.1:0-3298 GCF_053601505.1 Nocardia sp. NPDC004722 | reverse complement strand
GTCGGGTACCGCTGCCAGCACCGCGAAACCCGTTGCCAGCGCGCCCAAGGCGAAACCCATGAGCGCGCGCACGCCGACGTGCTGCATCGCAGCGAGGCGTGTCCGGCGGTAAGGACGGGACCGATACCGCGCGGGTCGGCTCCGGCGCGCAATTGTTTGGCAATTTGCAGGACCCGGGCGTTTTCGGTGATCACATGACGGGCGCGTCGCCGCAGCACCGGGTCGGCGAGGCGGTCGGCGACGGCAGGATCGGTGCGGTCGCGCAGGAACGCGACGCCCAGTTCGGCTGCCGCGGCGGCGCATTCGGCGCGGCGGCGCGCGTACTCGCCGTCGCGCAGATCGTGCGGGCTGCCGGTGTCGAGCACCAGCAATGACAGGCCGGCCGCCTCGAGGTCGAAGGGGATCTGCTCGGCGGCGCCGGTGCGGGTATCGAGAAACAGCACATGACCGGCCGTGCACAGCATGGCCGCGGACTGGTCGAGAATTCCGGTCGGGACGCCCGCGTAGACGTTCTCGGCGGTGCGCGCGATATCGATGATCTCGAGGTCGGTGACGGTGCGGGCGAACAGATCCCGCAGCGCCAGCGCCACCGCGCACGACAGCGCGGCCGACGAGGACAGGCCCGCGCCGATCGGGACGGTGGCGTCGAGGGCGAGGTCGACGCCGGGGATGCGGTGGCCGCGGCGTTCGAATTCCCGGATCACACCCAGCGGATAGTGGGTCCAGCCCGGCAGTCCGGACCAGCCGCCGGTGGCGAGCGCGGCGATCGTGGTGTCGATCTCGTCGAGCGGGGCCTGGCGGGATCGCACGCGCACCACACCGTCCGGGCGCGCGGCCGCGGTGCAGGTCATGCCCAGCGGCAGAGCCAGGGGAAGCACATAGCCCTCGTTGTAATCGGTGTGCTCACCGATCAGGTTCACCCGGCCCGGAGCCCACCAGCGTCCCGCTGTCGTCGCCATGCCCCCATCCTCGTCCAGCGGTCGGCTCCAGTTCGCAGCGGCGCTCGGGCGGGTTCCGCGAAAACGTTCAGACCGTGCTCACAGCCGTATTCGGGCCGCGCCCAACGGTGTCCCGGCGGTGCGCCCAACGGCGGTCCGGCAGTGCGCCCAACAGCGGTCCGGCGGCGCACCCAACGGCGCGGTCCGTTGGTGCACGCAGCGGCTGTCCGGCCGCGCGCACAGCGGGATTCCGGCCGCGCGCCCGGCGGTGGTCCGCCGCGTCCGCGGAGGTGTTCATCCCGTGCGGTTCGAATCGCGGGGAGCATAGCGAGTCACTCGGAAAGCGGTCGTGCGGGTTCGACGAACTCCGCTCCGGAGCGGGCGCTTTCGTGTCATGATCGGTCCGGTTGCCCAATTAGTGGCAGCGCCTTTCTTCACCGGGCACTCTGCCACCGCTGCGCGGGCACCTATGCTCGTACCGCAACATACTCGATTGATGATCGGCGGTGTCTTTTCGAGTACTGCTCGGATAGGGGGGCTGGTGGGAACAGACGCACAACCGGCCGAGCAGTCTGCCCCGGAGCGGGGGCCGTGGCGTCACCGAATCTGCTGGCGCAGCGTACTGTTCGGCTGCGGTGTTCTGATTCTCGGCCTGCCGCTGGTGAACAACTCCCGCGCCGTCGCCCTGGGCACGCTGTGCGCCTCGGTCGCCCTCAGCCTCACCATGATCGGCATGGGCGTGCGCAAGTACCGTCCCCGCCATCCGCTGCCCTGGTATCTGCTGTCCGCGGCGGCCGTGCAATTCGCCATCGGCACCGCGCTGCGGCACGTCTCCGAATCCCAGCGGCACCCCTTCGACGATCTGTTCACCCTCAGTGGCTACTGCTGTGTCGGGGTGGCCGCGGTGCTGTGGCTGCGCCCGCGCCAGAACAGCACCGACCACGATCTGCTGCTGGACTCCGGGCTGATCGGCCTAGGGGCGCTGCTGCTGTCGTGGACCTTCCTGATCTCACCGGTCCTGCACATGGCCAATCACATCCACCTGAGCACCCTCACCTGCGTCGCGGATCCGATCGTCGACGCCATGCTGCTCACCGTGATCGTGCATTCGGTGATCACCTCGTCCCGCTCGGAGACCTCGCTGCGGCTGGTGCATCTGGCCATGCTGGTCATCCTGGCCGGGGATCTGGCCTACAACCTGGAATCGGCCGGTTCCGCGGTGTTCGGCCACCAGATCCAGTTGCTGCCACTGCAACTGGGCTTCACGCTGATCGGCGCGGCCGCGCTGCATCCGAGCATGGTGGTGCTGGGCGGGCCGCGAGAGATCCATCCGCACCGGTCCCGGCAGCGGGCCTCCATGATCGCCATCGTCATGATCGTGGCTTCGCTGGTGCCGGTGGTCGGCTCGAATCTCGACACCCTGGACCGAGTCGTGGTGTCCTCGCTGTTCGCGCTGCTACTAGGCGGCGTGCTGCTACGCAGCGAACGCGCCATCGAACGCAGCGCCCGCAGCGAACGGCGCGCGCAGTACCAGGCCGATCACGACATGCTGACCGGACTCCTGAACCGCGCCGCCCTGCTGCGGGCGCTGCATCGTAATCGGGAGCGTTGGGCCGGACAGCCTTTGGCCTTGCTGTTCATCGACCTGGACGGCTTCAAACGGGTCAATGACAACTACGGGCACGCGGTGGGCGATGAGCTGATCGCCAATGCGGCGGCCCGCATCCGCCGGGTGATCCGGCGCGACGACGCGGCCGCCCGTTACGGCGGTGACGAATTCGTGGTGCTGGCCCCGCTGGCGCAGGCGCAGGCCCGCCAGCTGGCCGAGCGCCTGCTGGCCACGCTCGGGGAGCCGTTCGAGCTGAGCGCGGCCGAGGTGCGCATCGCCGCCAGTATCGGCATCGCCTGCACGCGGCCCCGTGAGACCGAGACCACGGTGTACGAGCTACTGCGCGAAGCGGATTCGGCCATGTATCACGCCAAGGAATACTCCCTCGGCTACATCTTCCACGACGATCTGCGGCGCGGGCGGCCGGAATCGGGACCGCGCACCTGGCAGCGGGAATCGGCGGTGTGATCGGAATCCGCCCGGGCCGGGCGAATTCCGATCAGCGGCCGGTATTTTCAGGCCAGGTCTTCGAGTAGCCGACGGGCCGACTCGAGTTCGGCCTGCAACTGCTGCACCTTGGCCTCCTGCGCGGTGCGCACGGCCTCGTGGATGGACTCCACCACCTCGGCGAATTCCGGGTGCAGCAGCTTGGCGGCCTGGCCGACAGCGGAACTGGCGACCGGGATGCCCTTGATGGTGCGCTTCTTGCCGTTCACCACATCGAGGGTCCACTCGCCGTCGGCGGTGCCGG
>NZ_JBSGBY010000787.1:0-3300 GCF_053601505.1 Nocardia sp. NPDC004722 | reverse complement strand
GCCGGATCGTCATTCGACGATCCGGCCCGAATTCTTTTGTCAGCCGATGTCTCCTGCACAGACATCGTGTCCCACCGGGGACCCGTGGTGGTCTCGGCTCCCCGCGTTACCCGATCAGGAGGCCGGGGCGGCGTCCGGCGCGGCCAGGCGGGCGCCCAGGCCGATGCCGATGGCGATGGCGGCGATGCCGCCGGTCAGCACCAGACCGGCCGCGGCACCGATCGGGATGCCGATGCCCGCGCCCATCAGGCAGCCGCCGATCCAGCCCGGGAGCAGCACCGGGGTGCCGAGGACAGCGCCGAGGACACAGCCGCCGACGCCGCCGATGAGGGTGCCGATCAGGGTGCCCATACCGGTCGCGATGCCGAACTGCGACGAGGCCGAGGACCAGGCGGCATCCTGATCGGCCTGGCTGGCGACGTTGTGCAGCACCGGGGCCGGGGTGGCGGCGGCCGGGTCCATGTTCGGGGTGAAAGTGGCGGTGTTGCCGTCGATTTGGGCGGCGACCGGGTGGGCCAGCCCGTCCATCTGGAACAACAGCGGGAACGCGGTCACCAGAGCGCCGTTGTCGTCACGCACCTGGAACTGCCCGTCCTGCGTGTCCAGCGAACCGAGATCCGTCTTCAGCACGACCGAAGCGCCTTCGATCTTGGCGTCCCAGTGGATGCCGGGGGCGTCGGTGGCGGCGGCAGGGGCGTCCGCGTAGGCGGTGCCGGCGCTGATTCCGAGGGCCGCGATGGCGAGGGCCGACGTGGCGGCGAACTTCTTGAAACGCATTACTTCTCGTCGCTTTCTTGAACGGGCGCTTCCCTCTTGGGAGCGAGGTCCTCATCGAGCACCCGAGATAAGATAAGCCAGCTAATGTTGCCTAGTTGTTGCCAAAACGTGCCGAAAACGGTCCGAAACGTATGTAACGCGTAAAGAACATGTTCCCAGAGTCTTGGATCACACTTAGAAGCAATCTTTGGGTACACGAAAAAGGCCCGTATCAATACATGTATTGACCGGGCCTTTGTTGTCGCGAATTACCGGCTATCCCTGTTCGGCGGGGTTGTTGATGCGGTTCAAGAACACGATTCCGACGATGATCGCGGCGGGCACACCGACGAGCACCAAACCGGCGGCGGCGCCGAGGGTGATGCCGGTGGCCGCTCCGGCGAGCGCGGCGGGAATCGAGAACACGCCGCCACCGGCGATACCGCCGATGACCAGACCCAGCGAACCGCCGATGACGGTGCCGACCAGAGTTCCGATCGCGGTGGCCAGACCGAACTGGGTGGCGGCGGCCGAGACGGCGTCGTCGAAGCTCGACTGCTTGGAGCTGGTCACGTCGTGCAGCGGCAGGGCGGTCGGGCGGGCCGAGGCCGGATTCGTGTCCGGGGTCAGGGTCGCGCGCAGACCGTTCACGGTGGCCTGGATCGGGTAGTCGAGGTCGTTCACGGTGTAGGACAACGGAACCGCGGTGACCACCACGCCATTGTCGTCGCGGACCTGAAGCTGGCCGTTGTCGGTGGTGAGCGAGCCCTTGTCGGTGTCGACGACCACGGAGTCGCCCTCGATCTTGGCGTTCCAGTGGATGGACGGGGCGACCTGGGCGATGCCCTGGTTCACGCCGTCGATGAGGGAGGGCAGGACGGGAACGGGCGCCGGGGCGGGTTCGGCGTGGGCGAGGCCGGCGGTGACGCCGAGCGCGGCGATGACCATCGTCGAGGTAGCGGCGAACTTGCGGATCTGCATGGCGCTTGCTTTCTGGCGGTGTTGACCTTCCTCTGGGTGCCTCCCGAGAGCGAAGTGGACGAGGGTTTCGGGCGTCCAGGTCAAGCGTCCAGTAAAAGCAAGCTAAGAAATAGCTACAAATGTCCTTAGATTGTCGAAGCCGCTCAGCGGCTTGCCGAAGCCGCTCAGCGCCGGAAGCGCTCGCGCAGCTGCGGATCGTTCTCCCACCACAAACCGGTCGACACCGGCTCGTCCTCCTCGGCGACCGCCGCGCTCGACATCCGCATGCGCTTCGGCCGCGCGGCCTCGGCCGCGTCGAGTTCGGCGTCCATCTCCCCGGCCTTGCGCTTCTCGTCGGCGGCGAAGGCGCGCATGACGACCAGCGAGTAGATCAGCCCCAGCAGATCGCCGAGCAGCCACAGGATGCCCGCGCCGACCGTCTGGTCCATTCGCATGTCCGGACCCCAGGTGCGGCCCACCTCGGTGTAATAGCCCGCGGCGACCAGTGGTCCCAACCACAGCACGATGCCGAGAATGCCGTCGGCCAGCGATTCGGCGATGGTGATCAGCAGCGACAGTCCCTGCGTGAAGTGCTTGGGCGTCGGGTCGATCTGCAGGCGTGAGTAGAAGTACAGGAACCCGATGGCCACCACGAGGATTCGGGTGACGGCGTCGACGCCCCCGTTGCGCAGCACCGACTCGTACCAGGGCGAGAGGAACAGCGCCCAGGGCAGCAGCAGGATCAGCACCGACGCGGTGGCCGGATGGGTGAGCACCCGGGCGACACCGCCGGTGAGCATGGCGTCCAGTCGTTTCCGGCCCGCCGGACCCAATGCCGCGCGCAGCACCGTGAACGGCGCACCGCAGGCCAGCGCGAACGGGACCAGGTAGAGCAGGATCAACACCTGCAACGCCCGCACCCAGAACAACGTGTCGGAGTAGACGCCGACCATGCCGAGCCCGGAGTACAACCAGACACCCAGCCCGGCGAGGGCGAAGCAGACGGCCCGCCCGGTCGAAAGCTGTTCGCCGCGTTGGCGTCCCTTGACGAAGCAGAAGGCGTAGGCGAGACCCAGCAGGGCGGTGACCAGGACAGTCGAGGTGTCCCACCGCCAGGAGCTCACCACACTGCTCACGTGCAGCGGTGTTTCGATCCGTACCACGGCGTCAAGTATGCGCCGCGCGCTCACGGCGGTTCATCCGCCCTACGACGCGCGGTCGTTCTGCCTGACGAGAGCTAGCGGGACACCATGCGCCGGTAGGTGACCTTGTCGAACTCGCGGCCGTTCTCGTCGACGGCGATCACGTCCATCTCGCTGGCGAAGACGCCCGGCCGCACATCGACCCGGATGAAGGAGTAGCGGCTGAAGCGCACCCGTGACCAGGCCGCCGCCTCCTTGGTCTCCTTGCCGTCGGAACCCCACAGGGTGGACTCGGGCACGAAGGTGTCGGGTTTCTCGTTGCCGCGGTAGGTGTCTCCGCCCGCGAAGGTGCCGTGCGCCGCGCCGCCACCGCCGACCACGTAGTAGACGGTGCCGTCGGTGTCGGGGTAGACGATCGAGTTGTCGGGCGCGGCCTTGGTGG
>NZ_JBSGBY010000786.1:0-3302 GCF_053601505.1 Nocardia sp. NPDC004722 | reverse complement strand
GCCGTCCGGGCGGGCCGCCGAGCTGATCGCGCGGGCGGGCGGAAAGGCCTGGGCCCGAGCGGAATCCGGGCGGCGGCTGCGGGCGGCGGCGGGTTTGCTGGCCGGGCGTCCGGCCGAGGATCTGCTGGCGCTGGCCGAGGGCCTGGTGGGGTGCGCGCGCCGGTAGCAAATGCGACCGGATGGTTCATATTGTGCCGCAATCCTTTTCCCCGTCGGCCGCTGTCAAGCGCGCTTAACCGTCCTCGACGCGTGTTGCGGATCGCTTGCGCTGGTGATGCTCTTTTCGGTGATCGGGGCCTCCGGCAACGCCATGGGACTTAAGTAATCGATTCACCGGAGACCATTGCTCCAAAACCGGTGGGCTGACACGATATGCCCCGCACGGTGAACGAAACGAGGCGTCTCACCGTCGAAATATCAACCAGGCGTGCCACTTTCGCATTCGGATGGTGTCCGGCTGCGCAAACGCCTTTATTCGCCATGCCTATTCCCAGGAGTTCACCATGACTACGGGAGCACTCGCCGGACCCGGCCGACCTGCAGCGGCCGAACCCTGGCGATTGCCGGCGCTGGGCCGAGCATCCGCGAGGGAATTGGTCCAGGAATTGGCACAGGCCGCGGCCACCACGCGCACCGGGGTGCTGCGGGTGACCGGGGATCCGGGCGGGGACCTCCATGTCGTCCACGGGCTGGTGGTCACGGTGGAATCGCCCGGCGCGCCCGGGGTGCGTGAGTTGCTCGCGCGCCCCGGGCGCATTTGCACCGGGGTGGCCGACCTGCGTGTGGTCGCCACAATGGCCGCGGTGGACGGCTGTTTCGCCATCGCCTCGGGATGGATCGGCGCCTGCTCCTGGCAGGACCAGCCGGTCACTGCGACCGATCCCGAGGCGAGCGGCGGCCCCCGCGTGGTGATCCCGCCGGTACCCGGCGTCGAACCCGGGTGGCTACTGCTCGAGACCGACCGGCGATTGTGCGCGCTCGGCCACGGGCGCGTCTCCCCGCACCGCAATCAACTCCTGCTCACCGAGCGCGGACGGACCCTGCTCAGTACTCCGGGCAGCGGCCGTCGGCGCGAGATCCTGCTCTGGGCCAACGGCCGCCGCAGCTGCCGGGATATCGCGAAGCTGTTGTGCCGCAGCCTGTATGCGGTCACCGTCGAGGTGGTCCGCATGCTCGACGACGATCTGCTCGCCATCGCGCCGGTGGTGGCCGAGCCGCCCCCGGAACCGGTGGAACCGCCGCGCACCGGCCGTTCCCTGCTGCCCCGCCGCCGTCGCGGCGCCAGCGGCATCAACGACACGCTTCCGCCCCGCCCCCCGGTGCCGCTGCCGCGGGGCCAGCGTGCCCTCACTCCCAGAAGAACAGAGAGGACGCCATGAATACATCGAGCGGAGCAGGAGCGACCGGCAGCATGACCGACCGGGTGGCGACCCTGGTGAAGGTGCTGCGTTCGGAGGTGCCCGATTGCGTCGCCGCGGGCGCCATCGACATGTCCACCGGCATGCTGCTGGCGGTCGAGACCGTCGACAATCATCCGCAGGAGGTGCTCGATCTGCTGGCCGCCGCCACGCTGGAACTGTTCCAGGGCCGCAATGTGGTGATGATCGAGAACATCTGGAAGGAGCGTCGCGGCATCCGGCTCGAGCGCCACTACTTCCAGGAGATCCTGGTCAACAGCGACAACCTCACCCACCTGTTCTGCCGCACCGAGAGTCGCGAGGACGTGGTGATCGTGGTGGTGTGCCGCAAGACGGTCAATGTCGGGATGCTGTTCGCGCAGACCCGCCGGGTACTCAAGGATGTCGGTCGGCTCTAGACATCCAGCGGGGACGGGCCGTGGGCGCTGGAGGCCCACGGCCCGTTCGGCATTCGGGGGAGAGTTCGTTCGGGGGAGCTAGGGAATGCGGGCTACCCCGCCCCACATGCTGACCGCTTCCGGCCGCGGATGCGGGCGGTACTCCTCCGGCCGCCACAGCGTGACCGCGGTGATGCCGGGCGGCACCAGGTCGAACCCGTCGAAGAACTTCGCGAACTCGGTGCCGGAGCGCAGCCGGAACGGCACGCCGCTGCGCTGATTGGCCTCCCGCGAGCGCGCCAGATCCTCCTCGTCGAGGTAGTCGCTGGTGGCGTGCGACATCACCAGGTAGCTGCCCGGGGCCAGCGGTTCGGTGAGCTGCCGGATCAGCTCGTAGGGGTGATTGTCGTCGGTCATGAAGTGCATGACCGCCACCACCATGAGTGCGATCGGCTGGCTCAGATCGAGGGTGGCCAGCAGATCCGGGTGGCTCAGGATGCGTTGCGGATCGCGCAGATCCGCGTCCAGGTAGGCGGTGCGGCCCTCGGGGGAGCTGTCGAGCAGGGTGCGCGCGTGCATGAGCACGATGGGATCGTTGTCCACGTAGACGATGCGCGATTCCGGCGCGATTTCCTGCGCGATCTCGTGGACATTGCCCGCGGTGGGCAGGCCGGTGCCGATGTCGAGGAACTGTCGGATCCCCGCCTCGGCGGTCAGGTACGCGGTGGCGCGGCGCAGAAAATTGCGATTCTCCACCGCCGCCAGTTGTACCGTCGGGAACGCCTCGGCCACCGCGTCCGCGGATTCGCGATCGGCGGCGAAATTGTCCTTACCACCCAGCCAGTAGTCGTACCGGCGGGCCGGATGCGGCTTGCTGGTATCGATACGCGGGGCCGCGGGATCCGAGTTCACAACGCTCCCAATTCTTTTCGGCTACTGTCTCACAGTGTCAGCTCCAGTTGCGGACCGGTAGCGGCCAGGCCCGCTCCCGCTCCGTGGCCTTGCCGGAAGGTTCGTCATGTTGCGCTACAGCCCATTCGATTTCGACGTCCATGCCGATCCGTACCCCCACTATGCCAGGTTGCGTAGCGAGGCCCCGGTTTACCGCAATGCGGACGACGACTTCTGGGCCTTCTCGCGCCATGCCGACGTGCTCGCGGCGCTGCGCGACTCCGACCGCTTCTCCAGCCGCAACGGCCTGCGCATGGAGCCCGCCTTCTGGGGACCGCAGGCCGAGCGGTTCTTCTCCTTCGTCGCCATGGACCCGCCCAAGCACACCCGCCTGCGCGGGCTGGTGACCCGCGCGTTCACCGCGCACCGGGTGCAGTCGCTGCAGCCGCGGCTGCGCGAGATCGCGATCGGCCTGCTGGAACCGCTGCTCGAGCGCGGCAGTTTCGATCTGATGGCCGAATTCGCCGGGCCGTTCCCCACCGAGGTGATCTCCGAACTGGTCGGGGTGCCCGAGGGCGACCGCGAGATGCTGCGCAAGCTCGGCATGGAGATCATG
>NZ_JBSGBY010000785.1:0-3303 GCF_053601505.1 Nocardia sp. NPDC004722 | reverse complement strand
CGGGCCTGACCGTCGAACAGGCCGCCGACCGGCTCGGATACGCCAGCGTATCGGCCTTCGCCTCGGCCTTCCGCACCTGGAAGGGCCAATCGCCCGGCCACTTCGGCCGCCTGCACCGCGGCCGCGCTCCCGTCCGCACCCGCTGACCGAAACCGGACAGACGGGATCTGGTAGACCGGCAGGTACGACCCGTGTAGCCGAACCTGCGAGGAAGCATGAATTCGTCCGTCATCATGTCCGCCCGTGATCTCGAGTTCCTGCTCTACGACTGGTTGGACGTGACGGCGCTGACCGGCCGGGAACGCTTCGCCGACCACTCGCGCGAGACCTTCGACCAGGTGTTGCGGCTGTGCCAGGACCTGGCGACGACCTACTTCGCGCCGCACAATCGCGAGAACGATCTGCACGAGCCGACCTTCGACGGCGAGCGCGTCACCATCATCCCCGCGGTCGGCAAAGCGCTGAAGGCGTTCGCCGAGTCCGGGATGATCGGCGCGGCAATGGATTACGAGATCGGCGGCATGCAGCTGCCGCATTCGGTCTACACCGCCTGCATGTCGTGGTTCCATGCCGCCAATGTCGGCACCGCCGCCTACGTGCTGCTCACCACCGGCAATGCCAATCTGCTTGCCGCGCACGGCAGCCCGCAGCAGATCGACGACTACGTGCGGCCCATGCTCGACGGGCGGCACTTCGGCACCATGGCGCTGTCGGAGCCGCAGGCCGGGTCCAGCCTGGCCGACATCACCACCCGGGCCGTGCCCGCCACTGACGGCTCCTACCGGCTGTTCGGGCACAAGATGTGGATCTCCGGCGGCGACCACGAACTGTCGGACAACATCATCCATCTGGTGCTGGCGCGAATTCCGGGCGCGCCGGAAGGTACCCGCGGTATCTCGCTGTTCGTCGTCCCCAAGTTCCTGCCGGACGCGGACGGCAAGGCGACCGTGCACAACGATGTGGTCCTCTCGGGGATCAATCACAAGATGGGCTGGCGCGGCACGGTCAACACCGCGCCCGTCTTCGGTGACGGCAACTTCACCCCTGGCGGGGAGCCCGGCGCGATCGGCTATCTGGTGGGCGAGGCGAATCACGGTCTGGCGCAGATGTTCACCATGATGAACGAGGCGCGCATCGGCGTCGGGCTGGCCTCCACCGCGCTGGGCTACACCGGCTACCTGAAGTCCCTGGAGTACGCCCGCAGTCGTCCGCAGGGCCGTCCGGTCTCCGCGCGCGGCGGCGCGCAGGTGCCGATCATCGAGCACCCGGACGTGCGGCGCATGCTGCTGGCCCAGAAGTCCTATGCCGAAGGGGCTTTGGCGCTGGCGCTGTACTGCGGCAAACTCGTCGACGAACACCGCACCGCGGCAACCGAATCCGCGCGCGATCGCGCCGCCACCCTGCTGCGGATTCTCACCCCGATCGCCAAGTCCTGGCCGAGCCAGTGGTGCTTGACCGCCAACGACCTGGCGATCCAGATCCACGGCGGGGCGGGCTACACCCGCGACTACGACGTGGAACAGCATTACCGCGACAATCGCCTCAATCCGATTCACGAAGGCACGCACGGCATTCAGAGCCTGGATCTGCTGGGCCGCCAGGTCACCCTGGACAACGGCGCGGCCCTGGCCGTCCTGCTGGAGACGATGACGGCCGCCATCACCGCCGCCCGCGCCACCGGCGACGCCGAACTCGCGGAGTTCGCCACGGCCCTGGAGGCGGCTTCCACACGCCTGACCGCCACGACGGCGGGTCTGTGGCGCGACGGCGATCCCGTGGCGGCCCTGGCCAATTCGGCGGTGTATCTGGAGGCGTTCGGTCACGTGGTGCTGGCCTGGATCTGGCTCGAGCAGGCCGTGGCCGCGCACAACCGCCCCACCGAGGACGGGGCGCACCGCGACCGCACCGCCTTCCTTCAGGGCAAGCGGCTGGCGGCCCGGTACTTCTTCCGCTGGGAACTGCCGCGCACCACACCGCAATTCGATCTGCTCGACTCCGGCGACCGCACCACCGTGGAGCTCGACGAGAGCTGGTTCTGAGCGGGCACACCGCAATTGCGCCCGCGGGCTGTTCGCGCTCCGCGAACAGCCGACGCGCCGCTGTACCCCCCGCCCGTATACCGAACGGCCGGTGTGACGAGGTCACGGCGGTCGCGGGCGGGCCCGCGATCCAGCCGCCTTGATTACGGTTTGCTGGCGCTCCGGCCACAAGAACCAATCGGAGTGTGAGCGTCGGTGGGCGCGGGTAGTCTCCCGGTAGACAACTCGATCAGCGCATTCGAACGGCAGGTGACCACTCCCCCGCGACCGATTCCCAGGACCTGTTCGCTTTCAGCGAAATCCCAGGTCGTGTTACTGAAAACACACGGGAAACTCAACGGGAACAAAGACCTCCCGCCGAACGTCTGACAGAGTAGTCATCAGCCACTGCTGGGAAGTAGCGGTAGCGAGGTTCGCGGTAAGGTCCGCGGACCCCCACACCAGGCGAATGGTGTGCAAGCACCAGGAGCCAGGACGGAGGAGTCATGCCAGGAACCCTGACAAGCACCCCACTGACCGCGGTCGACCGTTGCGACCGCTGCGGGGCAGCTGCGCGCGTGCGCGCAACGCTTCCCGCAGGTGGAGAGTTGCTCTTCTGCCAGCATCACGCCAACGAGCACATGGACCGTCTCCGTGCGCTCGAGGCCGTGATCGACACGGAGTCGGCACCGGCGCTTTAACAGCTCCTCCAACTCGGAGGGACTCTCTTCGGGAGTCGCACAACCTTCGAGGAGCCCGCTCGACAATTGAATCTTCCCAACAGAAAACCCGGCAGCGGGCGACCAACAGGTCGCCCGCTGTTGTCGTGTACGGGCTGTTGCCGTCGTCGGGAAGTGGCCGAAGACACGTCGTCTCGACCTCGCGCAACGCGATGATCGTCATGTACGCACGGCGAGATCGCCCGGGTACAACGGATGGATGTCGCCGACCTCCCACGCCACGTACCTGCAGGATCGACACATGCTCGCGCTCTGGACGTGGAACGGCCACGCACCCGGACGCGCACCGGAGAACGTGGGCGAGGTGGAGACCCTCGCCCTGGCGGTTCCCGGCCGGGACGGTCTCGGCGTCACGGACGTGGAATGCGCTCTGGTGGAACCGGAACGGTTATGCACTCTTGCTATCGAGAATCCCGGTGAATCGATACATCTGCTCCGGCGGGCCCTCGAGACGGACGTCGAGGCGCGGCATCTGCCGACCGCCGCGCACGCGGTTCCGAACGCCGCCGGGACCGCCGTCGTGTCGGCGGGTCGCGCGCTGCGGG
>NZ_JBSGBY010000784.1:0-3304 GCF_053601505.1 Nocardia sp. NPDC004722 | reverse complement strand
AGCAGTCGCCGCTCCTCGGCCAGCAGCGGGGCGGCGCGGCTCACCTTCTCGCCCGTACGGGTACTACGCGCTGTGCGCCGCCATCGAATCCGGCGTCGGCAGCCACCTCGTCGACACCCTGCGCGCCGGGCGCGAATGGCTCGAGAGCCAGGACAACGAATTCGCCCGGGTGGCACTGGAATACCTGGAAACCGCGCCCGTGCTGCGGGAACCGCTCGCGGTGAACCTGGATCTGGCCGACCCGCTCGGCAACGGGATACCGCTGTCGGACCCGCTGGGTGACGGTGGACCGCTCGGCGACGGGGTACCGCTCGGCGGCGTGGGAGCGGCCTCGGATCCGCCGCCCGCGCCCGACGCCATGCAGACCCAGTACCTGCGCCTGGGCGACGGCGCACCGCACGTGGTCACCGGCCCGCCGCAGCCGCCCGCCGAGCAGATCGCGGGTGGTCAGACCGCCGACGCGCTCATGGAAGCCAACCGCCCCGGCATCGCCGCGGCCGCCTACCGCGCCCTCATCGACGACGCCCTCGGCACCGGCAAGCCCGACCCGCTGATCATGGGCAAGGCCACCCTCGGCCTGCTCACCGCGCTCATCTTCGACAACCGTGTCGGCGAGGCGCATTCGGTGTGGGTCGACGAGCAGGGACCCACCTATCTGGGGATCTGGTCGCTGGAGAACGGCCAGACCTCCGTGCACGACGCCATCGCCTACAACCTGGTCGCCGCGTTCCTGCACTCGCTCAGCACCGGCGACCCCAATGCCGCCAACCATGCCGTCGACTCGCTCATGCTCCGAAACGTGGAGTGGGCCTACGAGAACGACCCCCAGGTCGTGCCCGGCATGATCAACTCCTGGCGTCGCCACCTGCACGAGATCCACAACGGCGAACCCGCCCCCGAATACCGCTGGCACCTGACCCAGGCCGAACAGCGCTGGGGCCACCCGATTCCCGAAGCGGGCCTGTACTGGATGCGCCCCTACCGCTGGGTCGTCGACTGGGTCTGACGTGCCGGTGACCGACACCCCGCGCGCCGCCGCCTAGGCTGGCGGCATGGCAGCGACGGAAATCTGGCACAACCCCAAGTGCTCCAAGAGCCGCACCGCGAAGGCGGTCCTCGACGAAACCGGCACCGACTACACCGAGCGCCGCTACCTCGACAACCCGCCGTCCGCCACCGAAATTCGCGCGGCCCTGACCAAACTGGGCCTCGAACCCTGGCAGATCACCCGCACCGCCGAACCCGAGGCCAAGGAGTTGGGCGTCGTGAAGTGGGGAAAGACCCCCGCCGACCGCGACCGCTGGATCGAAGCCCTCGCCACCCACCCCCGCCTCATCCAACGCCCCATCGTCTTCACCCCCGACGGCCGCGCCTTCCTGGCCCGCGACGACGAATCCCTGAACGAACTCCGCTGACCCGGCCCCCTCACCGCCCGTCGAGTGGCACTCGCTGGAGGTGATTTGCCCGAACCTGCCGCCAGGATGTGCCAGTCGGCGGATGCGGGATGGGGTCAGGAGAGGGCGAAGACGGGGAAACCCGGTGCGATGTCGGCCAATTCGGCGTCGGTGGCGTCCTTGGTGACGCCCTCGAAGAAGCGGCCGACCTCCCAGCCCCAGCGGTCGAGGTAGGCGCGCAGGACGGGGATCTTGTCGGCGTCGGGGAGTTCGGTGGCGGTGAAGGTCTCGTGTTTGCGGCCCAGGCGCAGTTCGCCGGTGCCGGAGACGCGGAGGTTCTTGACCCATTGGGTGTGGCCGCGGGGTGCGACGAGGTAGCGGCCGGTGTCGGTGTCGAGGACATTGACGAGGGTGGTGCGCCATTCGCCGGACTTGCGGCCGCGCACCGCCAGCAGGCGGCCGCCCGCGACGTTGATGCCGAGCTTGGGCAGGGCGTTGAAGAGGCGGTTCATGATCGGGTCCAGGCCCTTGGGGCCGATGTAGCGGGTGGCGGCTTCGTGCGCGTCCATGAGGGAATCCTTTCAACTTCGAGAGCGGTGCTCTCTGTTGGGATCAGTGTGCGCGCTGGAGTGTCGAACTGTCAAGAGCAGTGCTCTCGAAATTTGGCGGTGATCCGAGACGTGGCACACTGTCCGCATGAGCGTTCCCCGGACCGCCCGCGAACGGGCCCGCGCCGAGATCACCCGCGAGATCACCGACGCCGCGCGGCGGCAACTCGCCGAATCCGGTGCGCCCGCACTGTCGCTGCGGGCCATCGCCCGCGAACTCGGCATGGTGAGTTCGGCCCTGTACCGGTACTTTCCGAGCCGCGACGATCTGCTGACCACGCTGATCATCGACGCCTACGACTCCCTAGGCGACACCGTCGAACAGGCGATCGCCGCCGCGGGCACCCCGCGCGAGCAACTGCGGGCGGCCTCGAATGCCGTGCGCGACTGGGCGATCGCGCATCCGCACGAATACGCGCTGGTGTACGGATCGCCGGTGCCCGGCTATCAGGCTCCCCAGACCACCGTCGGTCCCGCCTCACGCGCGCCCGTCGCGATGCTGAGCATCGTCTACCGGGCCTGGGAAGCGGGCACGCTGACTGTGTCGGGCGACACCCTCACCCCGGAACTCTCGGCGCAATCGGCGAACATCGCGGCCATGATCGCGCCCGGCCTCCCCGAATCGGCGGTGACACGGGCCTTCATCGCGCTGACCCAGCTGTTCGGCATGGTGAGCTTCGAACTGTTCGGCCAGCTCGACAACAGCATGGATCCGGCCGGACCGTTCTTCGATCACTCGGTGGCCGCGATGGCCGACTACATCGGGCTCGCGCGTTAGCGCGAATCCCGCTCGGCTACAGCGGGAACGGCGGCGTGCCGACCCCGGCGATCCGCAGATTGCCCCACGGATCCAACTCCTGTAACACGCCGGGCGCGGGCGCGCTGCCGGGCACGGTGAGAAAGACCTGACCGCGGCCCGGGCCGGGCAATTCGGCCCCTTCCGTAGCGGAAACGCGCCCGTACCAGTGAAATTGGCCGTCTGTCGGGTCCAGATGACCGGTCAGGGCGACCTGTACCGCCACCTCGGCGCCAGGCGCGTCCAAGAGCGCGGGCCCGCAATAGTCCGGCGTCGGTTCGGGTTCGGTGAGGGCGGCGCGTGGGTCGGGCGCGGGGGAGTGGCGACGGCCCCGCCGCCACCTCACAGCAGTCCTCGCCGCCGCCAGATCCGCTTGCCCAGCGGTCCGATCAGTCCCTGTTTGTCCAGGAACGCACCGAGAATCGCGGCCCCCAGCCCGAGCGCGCGCCGCGAATGCGGCCGATCGCCCCGCTTGGACACCTGCTGCAGTCGGGCGGCCACCGCGC
>NZ_JBSGBY010000783.1:0-3314 GCF_053601505.1 Nocardia sp. NPDC004722 | reverse complement strand
CGCGCAGGAGGCCGCCGCGGCGAGCGGTGCGGGTACACAGGCCGGTGCCGCGGGCTCGCCCACCGGCCCCGGTGGGCTGACCCAGCGCATGACGGCCGAGGAAGTCGCGCGGCTGGCCGCGCAGGCGGGCATCTCCGGCACCTCGGCGGCGGGGCTGTTCGCGCACGGCCGCCACGAGGCTCCGGAGGCCGGTCAGCAGGGCGGCGATGCGGGCCAAGGGGTTTCGCGTGAGACGCCCGCCGATTCGGCCGCTGGCCGCGGCACCTTGCCGCCCGGGCTGGAAGGTGTGGGTGGCCGGTTCATGCGGCCGCCGGGTTCGCCCGCCGATGATCAGATGACGGCCGTCGTCGGGCGCGAGGCACTCGGCGGTGCCGTGCCCGGGCAGCCGGGTGCCGCCGGTTACGGCGCGGGTTCCGGTGCCGGGCAACAGGGTTCGGACGCCGGTGCGGGTGCGTACGGTCCCGGCGGTCAGGGCCAGCAGGGCGGTCAAGGTCAGTACGGCGGTCAAGGTCCGCAAGGCGGTCCGGGGCAGCATGGTGGTCAAGTGCCGCAGGGCGGTCAAGGTCAGCAGAGTGGTCCGGGGCAGCCCGGTGGTCAAGTGCCGCAGGGCGGTCAGGCCGGTGCGTACGGGCAGCCGGGCGGGTATGGGCAGGCGGCTGGTCAGCAGGCCGGGTATGGCCAGGCTGGTGGCGGCTACGGGCAGGGCGGCGCGTACGGGCCGGGTGGTTCCTACGGCGCGGCCGGTCAATCCGTGCCGGGCACTCCCGGTTACCAGGGCGGCCAGGGTGGTCAGGGCTACGGTCCGGCAAATGCTCCCGGGTCCGAATCGGGTGCGCAGGGCGGTTCCGGGCCGTACGGTCCGGGCGTCGGCCAGTCGGGTGCCGGTGGGCAGTATGGCCAGGCCGGAGGCTATGGCGCACCCGCTGGTTACGGGCAGCAGGGTGGCTACGGCCAGGGTGGTTACGGTGCTTCGGGTACCCCCGGCGGCTATGGCTCCGAAGGGGATTCGTCCGGTTCGGGTCGCGGGAGTTTTGCTGGATCCGGCGGAAACGCTCCTGGTCAGCCCGGCGCGATGTACGGTGGGTCGATGTCCACGGGGGCGCGTCAGTCGAATCCGCAATCGCCGGAAGATGCCGCAGGCCAGTCGGATTCGGAATCCGACTCCGAGCGCAAGCCGCGCAAGGGCAAGCTGTGGAACAAGATGCGCAAGCCCTTCGGCGCGCCGATCATCATCGGCGCGGCGGCACTGTCCGTGATGGGCATCCATTCCGACGGCGCGGCGCACACCACCGCGGCTCCGGTGTCCGACACCGTGATTCAGGTCCGTGCGGGTGCCGTGCAGCCGGTCGGTCAGTCCTGCGCCGTGACCCCGTTCGTGTCGGGTCTCCCGGCCGCGGGCATCGCCACGGTCGGTGATCCGCAGAACCTGGACTGCCTACGCTTCGGCATCGACACGTTGCGCTACACCGTTCCCGGCCCCGTACGCGGCATCGATCCTGGTCCGCCCCTGCATATCTGAGCCGCGCGGCATATCCGAGCCGCGCAGCCAATCCACCGCGGCCAGCACCTCGAGCTGTGAGATTCGGGGTGCCGGTCCGGTGTGGCCGGTGAGCGCCCAGGCGCGATCGACCGTGGCCTGCCGCAGCCGCCGGGCCGCGTAGAACAGCAGCGTGGCCAGTGGCAGTTCGCCGATTCCCGCCGAGAGCACCGAGACCCACAGCTCCGGGGTGTTCCAATCCAGCACGATGTCGAACCAGGCGTCGCAGACCAGCAGCGTGCCGGTGATCATCGCCCACGGGATGAAGATCTGCCGTCGCCGCCACGCGTACCAGGCCGTCATGCCGATGGCGCCGACGAGCGCGAAGTCGAATCCCACCCACGCGATGTCCCACTGATCCACCTCGCGCTCCGACGGCAGGCTGACCGACAGATACGCGATCCAGGGGACGAGAAAGACCAGACTGCCGGTCACGACGGTGAGCAGGATCCGGCGCATGGCCATCGCGCGCGGGTGGTACCGGGGAATGGTGATCGCCACGGCGGCCTCCATCGGCAGAGCGACTCGACCGCCGAAGCGGTCCTCACTCTTCACTACAATGCCCGTAGCGGAGGAACCTATTCCGCTTATCGAGTGATGTGGATCACTTTCGACGGGTGATAGTCGCTCGTCCGGACCGGATTCGGGGCGCGCGCCTCGCGCTGGTAAGGTGCTTCGTTGGTGTGCGGTACGGCCGGGGTGACCCGGTTGTCGCACGAGCCCCGGGTCTCCACCAACCGCCGGGAATCAGCTCGACCATCACACCGTGGTTGGCAACACCTACGACAGACAGGGATGCACTGTGCCTACGTACAGCCCCAAGGGCGGTGACGTGACCCGCAAGTGGTACGTCATCGACGCCACTGACGTAGTGCTCGGCCGTCTTTCCGTGCAGGCTGCGAACATCCTGCGTGGCAAGAACAAGCCGACCTACGCTCCGAACGTTGACGGCGGCGACTTCGTCATCATCATCAACGCCGAGAAGGTTGCCATCTCCGGCAACAAGCGGCAGGACAAGGTCCTCTACACCCACTCCGGCCACCCGGGTGGTCTGAAGGGCCGTACCGTGGGCCAGATCCTGGACACCCGCCCCGACCGTCTGGTCGAGCGTGCCGTCAAGGGCATGATCCCGAAGAACAAGCTGGGCAACCAGATCATCGGCAAGCTGAAGGTCTACGCGGGCCCGAACCACCCGCACGCCGCCCAGCAGCCCATCCCCTTCGAGATCAAGCAGGTGGCCCAGTGACCGCTCCCGAAGAATTCAACGACGACTACGTCGTGGAAGACACCGCTGTGGAGGTCGTCGAGGAGGGTGACGGTTACGAGGCCGAGGCCGAGTACACCGAGACCGAGTCCTTCGCCGCCCCGGTCATCATCGACCGTCCGGTGCAGACCGTCGGCCGCCGCAAGGAGGCCGTGGTCCGCGTGCGCCTGGTGCCGGGTTCCGGCAACTTCGTGCTCAACGGCCGCACCATCGAGGATTACTTCCCGAACAAGGTGCACCAGCAGCTGGTGAAGTCCCCGCTGGTCACGGTCGAGCGCACCGAGACCTTCGACATCCACGCCCGCCTCGTCGGTGGTGGCCCGTCCGGTCAGGCCGGCGCCCTGCGCCTCGCCATCGCGCGCGCCCTCATCGAGGTCACCCCGGACGACCGTCCCGCCCTCAAGCGTGCCGGCTTCCTGACCCGTGACCCGCGTGCCACCGAGCGCAAGAAGTACGGCCTCAAGAAGGCCCGCAAGGCGCCTCAGTACTCGAAGCGCTGATATTGCCCTGTAC
>NZ_JBSGBY010000782.1:0-3319 GCF_053601505.1 Nocardia sp. NPDC004722 | reverse complement strand
TTTTTAGTGAACGAAAAGAACCGAGAGTCATTCGCAGAGAAAGGTTTTGCCGCGATAGTGTGCAGGCATGTCGGTGGGCGGCCAAGATATGCGAGCGCCGAGGGCGCGGCGGCCAGCGCGCAGCTCGGGCACGCCGGGCCGGTCGCCAACGCGGCGTCCAATCGAGTGCCCGCGCTCGCGCCGAGCAAGCTGTTCAGCCCGTTGAGCATGCAGGCCATGCACGTGCCCGGCGACGCCGAGATCCGGGAACTCATCGCGGCACACGCGAATGCGGCACTGCTCGCGGAGCAGGCGGGCTTCGATGCGGTCGAAATCCATTTCGGCCACAACTATCTGGTGAGTTCGTTCCTGAGCCCGCTGCTCAACCGGCGGCGTGACCGGTGGGGCGGATCGCTGTCCAACCGGGCCCGGCTGGCGCGCGAAATCGCCTGCGCGGTAAGGGAAGCCGTCGGTGACCGGCTCGCGGTCACCGCCAAACTCAATATGGAGGACGGGCGCCGCGGCGGGCTCACCGTCCCCGAGAGCGTGCAGGTGGCCGCCTGGCTGGAAGCCGACGGCGCACTCGACGCCCTCGAATTGACCGCGGGCAGTTCACTACTCAACCCCATGCTGCTC
The DNA here is from genome assembly GCF_053601505.1 of Nocardia sp. NPDC004722. Classification (NCBI taxonomy): domain Bacteria; kingdom Bacillati; phylum Actinomycetota; class Actinomycetes; order Mycobacteriales; family Nocardiaceae; genus Nocardia; species Nocardia sp. NPDC004722. The sequence goes on along the minus strand of NZ_JBSGBY010000782.1, from coordinate 2,704 downwards.
TTCCACGGCGACGCGCCGCGCAAGGAATTCGCCGAGGTGCTCCCCGGCCCCGCGCGGCTCGGCTTCAAAGCCGTAGGCCGTGCCTTCCTGAAGGAATACCCCTACCAGGAGGCGTATCTCCTCGAACGTGCCCGCCAGTTCCGCCGCGAACTCTCCATGCCGCTGATCCTGCTCGGCGGCATCACCAACCTCGACACCATGACCCTGGCCCGCACCGAGGGTTTCGACTTCGTCGCCATGGGCCGCGCGCTGCTGCGCGAACCGAACCTGCTGCGCCGCATCGAATCCGACGCCACCACCCGCTCGGCCTGCGTCCACTGCAACAAGTGCATGCCCACCATCTACACCACCACCCGTTGTGTGTTCCGGCCCGAGCGCACCCTCATCGATCTGGACGGAAAGCAACGAGCATGAGCGGAAGACTGGACGGGCGGGTGGCGCTGATCAGCGGGGCCGCCTCGGGCATGGGGGCCTCGCATGCGCGGGCGTTCATCGCCGAAGGGGCGTCGGTCGTGCTCGGCGACATCGCCGACGACGCGGGCGCGAAGCTTGCCGCCGAACTCGGGGACGCCGCGGTATTCGTCCATCTCGACGTCACCGAACTCGGCGATTGGCGGGCGGCCGTGGATACCGCGGTCGAGCGGTTCGGCAAGCTCGACGTGCTGGTCAACAATGCGGGCATTCTCGATTTCGGGCCGCTGGGAACCTATTCCGAGGACGCCTGGCAGCGTGCCTTGGCCATCAATCTGACCGGGCCGTTCCTGGGATTGACCGCCGCCCGCGACGCGCTGGTGGCCGCGCGCCCGGCGGCGGTCGTGAATATCTCCTCGGCGGCCGGGATCCAGGGCGTGCCGGGTGCGCACGGGTATACCGCCTCGAAGTTCGGGTTGCGCGGGCTGACCAAGTCGGCGGCGCTCGAGCTGGCCCCGCACGGGGTGCGCGTGAATTCCGTGCACCCGGGCGGGATCCTGACGCCCATGATCGGCGTGCCCGAGGGGACGACCGCCGATCGCGACGCCGATCCGCTGGCCCGCCTGGGCGTTCCGGAGGAGGTCACCGCGATGGTGGTCTTCCTGGCGAGCCACGAATCCAGCTACTGCAACGCGGCCGAATTCGTGGTCGACGGCGGCATGACCGCCGGACGCCCGGTCTGACCTACTGCTTGTACGTGGCCAGGAAGCGGCCGATGCGCTCGATGATGGCCTCGAGCTCATCGGCGTGCGGCAGCGTCACGATCCGGAAGTGGTCCGGCCGCGGCCAATTGAAGCCGGTGCCCTGCACGATGTGGATCTTCTCGCGCAGCAGCAGATCCAGGACGAATTGCTCGTCATTGTGGATCTTGTACATGTCCAGGTCGATACGCGGGAACACGTAGAGCGAACCCTTCGGCTTCACGCACGACACACCCGGGATGGCGTTGAGCGTCTCCCACGCCCGGTCGCGCTGCTCGCGCAGCCGACCGCCGGGCAGGGTGAGGTCGTAGATGCTCTGATGCCCGCCGAGCGCGGCCTGAATCGCCTGCTGCGCGGGCACATTCGCGCACAGGCGCAGGCCCGCGAGCATGGTCAGGCCCTCGAGATAGTTCTCGGCGTGCTCGACCGGACCCGACACCACCAGCCAGCCGCCACGGAATCCGGCGGCCCGATAGGACTTGGACAGGCCGGAGAAGGTGAGGCACAACAGATCCGGGGCCAGCGCGGCGGTGGCGGTGTGGGCGAGGCCGTCGTAGAGGATCTTGTCGTAGATCTCGTCGGAGAACACCACCAGGTTGTGGCGGCGCGCCAGTTCCAGCATCTCGCGCAGCACCTCGGGTGAATACACCGCGCCCGTCGGATTGTTCGGGTTGATGATGACCAGCGCGCGGGTGCGGTCGGTGATCTTGGAGGCGATGTCGGCGACATCCGGCATCCAGTCCGCGCCCTCATCACAGATGTAGTGCACCGGCTTGCCGCCGTTGAGCGCGGTGGCGGCGGTCCAGAGCGGGAAATCCGGTGCGGGAACGAGGACTTCGTCACCGTTCTCCAGCAGCGCGGTCATGGCCATCATGATCAGCTCGGAGACGCCGTTGCCCAGGAAGACCTGTTCCACGTCGACCTCGCCGAGGCCGAGGGTCTGGTAGTACTGCACCACCGCGCGCCGCGCCGAGAGCAGACCCTTCGAGCTGGAGTAGCCGCTCGAGGCGGGCAGGTTGCGGACCATGTCCTGCAACAGTTCCGCGGGCGCTTCGAAGCCGAAGGGCAGCGGATTGCCGGTATTGAGCTTCACGACGTGATGCCCCTCGGCTTCCAGCCGTGCCGCATGCTCGGCGACCGGCCCGCGGATCTCATAGGACACGCCCGCCAGCTTGCTCGACTGCTTCACCTGCATGAACGACCCCTTCTCGGTGTGGTTGCCGCACACTCTACTTGGAAATTCCAAGTTTGCACTTTGTTTTTCCAAGTTGTTGGTTACAGTGGGATCGTGCCACGCCGAAGCTATGACCACTACTGCACCGTGAGCCGCGCCCTCGACATCGTCGGCGACCGGTGGAACCTGTTGGTGGTCCGCGAATTGTGTTCGGGCCCCCGCCGCTACAGCGACCTGTTCGCCGACCTCCCCGGCATCAGCACCGACGTCCTGGCCGCCCGCCTCAAGGACCTCGAACGTGACGGGATTCTCACCAAGCGCCGCACCGGCCCACGCGCGGGCACCGCCCTCTACGAAC
>NZ_JBSGBY010000781.1:0-3328 GCF_053601505.1 Nocardia sp. NPDC004722 | reverse complement strand
CGAAGTCGCCGTGCACCACACCGCCAGTCCAGGAGATGCCGAACATCCAGGCAGGTCCGCCGTGCAATGAGAAGTGGCCGGCCGCCCAGGTGAAGTAGCGCTCCGGGATCGGCTGGTCGAGGTGCAGCTCGGTGCGTTTCGAGTCGATCACCGACTGGGGCGGTCGCGGATTGCGTTGCTCCAGTTGATCCAACGGGGTGAAGGTATACGCACAGACCGTGAACGCCAGGAACGATGCCAGCACCAGCAGCACGACATAGTTGAGCGCACGTCGCAGCAAAAATCCGGCCATCATTCCCTTTCGGGGTCGAGTACTGACCCCAGATCATAGGGAGTGGAAAGCGTAAACGCGGGGTACGGAGGGCAGACGCACCGGCAATCCGTGTGTTATTGCGCGTGCCTCTCGGAATGCAACGCCACCCCAAGGTGGCGGCAAGGTGTCGCGCCCGAAAGGTCTCGTTTGTACGGCGGCGTCCGTAATCCACGGGCGCGGGCGTGAGCGCTCGAGGCAGGATGGAGTAGGTGACGCTCTTTCACCTGCCCAAACCCAAGATGGTCGCCTCCGATGTGGACGGCACGCTCATCGACCACAATGAGCAGCTGAGCGCCCGCACCAAGGCCGCGATCGACACACTCCGGGCCGACGGGGTGCCGTTCGTGCTCGCCACCGGACGGCCGCCACGCTGGATCAGCCCGGTGGTCGATCAGCTCGGGTTCGCGCCCTTGTGTGTGTGCGGCAACGGTGCGGTGATCTATGACAGTGACGCGGATCGGGTGCTGGACGCGAGCACGCTGGATGTCGAAACCCTCACCTGGCTGGCCGATCTGGCCGAGGGGCTGCTGCCGGGCTGTGGGTTGGCCGCCGAGCGGGTCGGGGTCAGCGCGCACGATGCCGCGACGCCGCAGTTCGTGAGTTCCCCGCAGTACGAGCACGCCTGGCTCAATCCCGACGACACCCAGGTGTCGCGGGCGGAGGTGATCTCCGCGTCCGCGATCAAGATGCTGATCCGTCTGCCCGGCACCTCCAGCGCGGTCATGCGCGCGATTCTGGAACCCCAGCTGGCGGGTCGCGCCGATCTCACCTACTCCACCGACAACGGCCTCATCGAGCTGTCGGCCCCGGGCGTCAGCAAGGCCACCGGGCTGGCCACGGTCGCGCAGCGCCTGGGCGTGCAGCACTCCTCGCTGATCGCCTTCGGCGACATGCCCAACGATGTCCCGATGCTGTTGATGGCCGGACACGGCGTGGCGATGGCCAACGCCCACCCCGAAGCCATCGCCGCCGCCGATGAGGTCGCTGCCTCCAATGCCGACGACGGCGTGGCCCGCACGCTCGAACGCTGGTGGTCCTGAACCTGTTCGGGTGAAGCGCTCGCTACTTGGGTGAGGCGCTGGGCATGATCGGGTCCTGGACCGCGCCGTAGTTGTTCAGGACCGTGGTGACGATGCCGGTGAGCTTGTTGAAGATCAGCGCGCCATTGCTGAAATCGGTGCGGACGCCGTCCTCGACCGGATACTCATTGCTGGTGGGCAGGCCGAGAACGCCGGTGCCCGCGCCCAATTGCAGGAAGCGCTCCAGGATGCGGCCGACCACCGAGAAGATCTGTCCGGTCGGCGTCGAATACACGTAGCCGTTGGAGAATTCGCCGTACTGCCCGCCGTCGGCGAGGGCCACCGGCTCCGCTTTCGGTTGTCCCAGTGGGCCGTTCGCGCGACCCTGGGCGTCCCAGTAGCGGGCCACCGGGCTGCGGTCGAGCATCTTGATGATCTTCTGGGTGAGATCGGCGAGCGCGGCCAGATCCGCCTGATTGCCGCCGTTCGCGTCCGGTGCCGGGGACGGCTGCGGATTGCCCGCGTTCTGGCCCGGCCTGGTGCGCGTCGGACTCGGTGCGGCGGCGCTCGGGCCGCCCGCCGCGTCCTCGGCGATCTGCCGGATCTTGTCCATCAGCGCGTAGGCGGCGTCACCGGGGCAGGTGGTGTTGCCGACATCGCGGTGCGCGAACACGTTCGGCAGCTTGACCGCCTGTCCGAGCGCGTATTTCGTGTAGTCGCTGCCCTCGGAGTACATGGTGGTGGAGCCTTCGGGATCGATCCCGGCCACCTTCGCCCGCCAGCCGATGTACTTGCCCACCGCCTGGATGGACACATCGGTGGGAGCCTCGTCCTCGTAGTCGCCCATGATCGCGACACCCGCGGTATTGATATTGAAGCCGCCCGCGTGCGCGCCCTCGACCGGGCGATCCAGCCCGCCGTAGCGGCCCTCGAAGATCTGCCCGTACTTGTCGACCAGGGCGTTGTAGCCGATATCGCACCAGCCCAACGTCTTCGCGTGATACGCGTAGATGGCGCGCACGATGCCCGCGGACTCCGCCTTGGTGTAGTCGTTGCGACCCGCGGTGTGGTGCACGGTGATCGCGGAGACGCCGTCGTCGTAGGTGGGTTCCTCGCAACGCAGCGATTCGTCCGCACCCCACTGCGCCCGGGTGATCACCTTCGGTCCGCCGCCCGGCAGCGGCGCGGCCACCGTGGAGAGGTTCTCGTCGATGCTGCCGCGGCCCGGATCGATGAGCACCGCGGCCAGCTTCTCCAGATTGATCTGCGCCGGATCGGCCGAACCGTCATCGAGGGGTTTGGGTTCCGCGGGCGCGGCGACCGGCTTGCGGGTCACCAGCATCTGCACGGTCTTGGTATTGCCGACATAGATCGGCTCGGTGCCGGTGCGCTGGCCCGCCACCGGATGGTCGCGGCCGTTCTCGGTTTCGGCGTCGTACCAGGGGCCCCAGGTGCCGTCGGGGCGCTGGGCGCGCAGCTTGGTGGTGGTGCCGTTCAGTTCCGGCGCGGTGAGGGCCACCATGCTGAACGGGGTGTCGCGGGTCAGCTCCTTGACCTGCGCGCCGACCTTGTCGACCAGATCGTTGGGGACCGCGCCCGCGGCGAGTGCGGGGGCGCGCAGATCACCGGTCAGGCCGGGCACCGGGCGCGGGCCCGGCGCGGCCGGATCGTCGGCAGTGGGGATCGGAGCCGGAGCCGCGGAATCGGCTGGGGCAACCGGTGATTCGCCGCCGTGGGTGGCATCGGGGCCGGGCTCGGCGATGAAACCCGGTGTACCCGCGGCGGGGACGGTGGGCTTCGCCGCGCCCGGGATGACCGGTGCGGCGGGCGCTGTCGGTTTGGTCGTGGCGGGAGTGCTGCCCGGCGTGGCGGGCAATGCGGCCTGCGGCGTGAGAGCGGGCGCGGCCGGGTAGGTCGTGGTGGGCGTGGCGGCCTGCGGAGTGAGCGCCACGCTCCGGGCGAGCACGTGCGCGTGGTCCCCAACTCCAACTGGACC
>NZ_JBSGBY010000780.1:0-3337 GCF_053601505.1 Nocardia sp. NPDC004722 | reverse complement strand
CCGTGCTGAGCAATTCGGTGAGAATCACGGCCAGGAAGAACCCCTGCAACGCGAAGGCGACGGAGTTCGCGGTGCGAGCCGCCCGCAGCGTCGGATCGAGGACGCTGAGCTGCGAATTCTGAGGCTGAGGCGGGAGCATTTCGAAAGAGTAGCGGCGGCGGCCGAGTCCGGCATCCCGGACCTGGGTTACGATCCGCACCGCGCTTGATCACACGCGGCTCGCAGTTGGATAACGAATCTGGTCGCTTTCGGGTCTGCGGGCGGTTGCCCTGCGGCACTCTGGAAGTGACGGCTCGGGCTGGTGGTTTCCGATAGGACGGAAGCGGTCCGAGCGGTGAGTGTGGTGGCTGGGGTGATCTTGTGAGCACGAGGCGAGTGGATGTACCGGTGGCACTTGCCGAACCGGGTCCGCACTCGAATCCAACTACGGCGGTGGGTGATTCGTCCGTTCGCGAGCGTTCTCGGACGCGGGCGCAGGGCAAGGACGCGCGCGGGCACGCGGCGGGGGAGCGATGCCGCGAAGCCGACTGCGCGGCCTGCCGATGGGATGTGCGGCGGCTGGAATTCTGGTTACGCGGACGGCTGCTGGCCGCGGGCGCCGAGGATGTCGAGGTGGCCGCCAGCCTCGGCGGGTTGAGCGTGGACGTGCTGTGGCGCAAGGGCGATCGGACCTGCGCCATCGAGGTGTCCAGCGCCGCACCCGAGTTGACGCGCGCCCGCGCCCGCACCGTCGAGCTGCGGACCAGCGGTTGTAGTGAAGTGCTATGGATTTGCCCACCCGGTTTCTGGACCGCGCAGCTGCCCGCGCTCGGTCTCGACGACTTCGCCGCCGACGGCTGCGAATACCGGGTGGTCGGCGGTTTGCTCACCGCCGGACCGGGCGGTGTGGTCTCGGCCCGCCAATCCGCCTGTGAACTGCGAGAATTCATTACGGGCTGGGTGGCCGAGGAGATCGCGTTCGGCTGCCGCGACGAGCACCAGGGAGGATGGGCGACGGTGACCGACTGGGAACGTCACACTCGGACACAGGCGGCCGTCATCGCGCGGCAACGACAGGAACTCCAAAACCAGCGCACCGCTCTCGCCTTGGCGCGCAAGGCCACTCGCGACAAGACCAAGCAGTTGATGCGCATGACCCACCGTCTCGAACGAGCCGAAATCGCCTCCCAACAACAAGCCGACGACCTGGCCCAAACCCGCCGCAAGATCGCCGACCACAACCGAGTCGACGCCACCCTCCGTCTGACCGTAGCCGGCCAACGCTCAGCAATCCTCCAATGGCAACTGATCACCTGGTTCGCAGTACTCGTGATCATCATGCTGATAGCCGCCGGCCTGCTGCTGAAGTAGCGAATCCAGGAAGTTCGAAGACCGAGCCGCTGAGGCGTTCAGGGGCGGAGGCGAAGCCCCGGGACGTTCGGAGGATTCGAGGGCGAAGCCCCGGGACGTTCGGAGAGTTCGGAGGCGAAGCCCGGGACGTTCGGAGGGTTCGGAGGCGAAGCCCCGGGACGTTCGGAGGGTTCGGAGGCGAAGCCCCGAGACGTTCGGAGGGTTCGGAGGCGAAGCCCCGGGACGTTCCGAGGTTCGTGGCGAAGCCCGAGTTGTTCCGGGGGTTCGGGGGCGAAGCCCCTGAGAGTTACGAGAGTTGTCCCTCCCCTTTCAACGTATATCGCAGTGGGGGGCTTGCGGCAAGCCCCCGGTCGTGCTGCACAATCGTCGGCCGAAGGTCGGTACCTGCGGAAATAGCTGTCTCGCATACCGACCGGAGGCAACTTCGACGATGGGTGGGTTCATGTTCGATGTGATCGTTTCCGGTGCCGGGCCGACCGGTCTGATGCTTGCCAGTGAACTGCGCCTGCACGGCGTGCACGTCCTACTGATCGAGCGGGACGCCGAACCGACCAAGGTCGTGAAGGCGATGGGCATGCATGCCCGCACGGTGGAAATTCTCGATCAGCGCGGTATCGCCGAGCGCTTCCTCGCGGAAGGCACACAGCACCCGACCAACGGATTCTTCGCCGGGATCCGCAACGAGGTCCCGGTCCAGCTGGATACGAGTTTCCCGTTCGTGCTGGGTTTGCCGCAGCCGATCACCGATCGCCTGCTCGCCGAGCACGTGACCGAGCACGGCGTCGAGATCCGGCGCGGCACCGAACTGGTGGATGTCACCCAGGACGAGGATTCCGTCACCGTGGCGCTGGCCGACGGCACCACGCTGCGCACCCGCTACCTGGTCGGCTGTGACGGCGGCCGCTCGACGGTCCGCAAGGCGGTCGGCATCGATTTCCCGGGTGAGCCCAGCCGCATCGAAACCCTGCTGGGCGAGGTGGAATTGACCACTCCGCGCGACGAGGTGATCGCGACGGTTATGGAGTTGCACAAGACGCACCGTCGTTTCGGCGCGGTTCCGTTGGGCGGCAACCGGTATCGGGTGGGCGCCCCCGCCGCGGGCCTCTCGGACGATCCCCGCGTGCCGCCGACCCTGGAGGAGTTGCGCGCGCAGGTGATCTCCATCGCGGGCACCGATTTCGGTATGCATTCACCGCATTGGCTGTCGCGTTTCGGTGATGCCACGCGCCTGGCCGACCGCTATCGTGTCGGCCGTGTGTTCCTGGCGGGCGATGCCGCGCACATTCACCCGCCGGTCGGCGGCCAGGGGCTCAACCTGGGCGTCCAGGACGCGTTCAATCTGGGTTGGAAACTGGCGGCCGCGGTCGCGGGCTGGGCTCCGGCCGATCTGCTGGATTCCTATGAGTCCGAACGCCGTCCGTGGGCACAGGACGTGCTCAACAACACGCGTGCGCAGACCGAGCTGTCGCTGCCCGAGCCGGGCCCCGAGTCGATCCGCCGCCTGCTCACCGAATTGATGGAGTTCCCGGAGGTGAAGCGCTATCTCACCGAGAAGGTGATTGCGGTCAGCACCCGCTACGACTTCGGCGACGGCCCCGACCAGCTGGGCCGCCGCCAACGCGACATCCCGTTGAAGAACGGCCGCCTCTACGACCTCCTGCACGAGGGCCGCGGCCTGCTCCTCGACCAGACCGGCAAACTCTCGGCCGACGGCTGGACCGACCGCGTCGACCACGTGGTCGACGTCAGCGAGGAATTGGCGTCCCCCGCGATCCTGCTCCGCCCCGACGGCCACATCGCCTGGGTGGGCTCCGATCAACAGGACCTGTCCCCGGCACTGGAACGCTGGTTCGGTTCCCCCACCCGCTGATTCGACTCGACCGCCCGGCGCACGGTCCTCGGCTCACCGTCCGCGTTGTTGTCACCGCCTGCCTGCGTCGTTGTCACTGTTCCCGGCGTGGGTGGGCCCGCCCATGGACGGCACCGA
>NZ_JBSGBY010000779.1:0-3343 GCF_053601505.1 Nocardia sp. NPDC004722 | reverse complement strand
AGCACTCGCCCGCCCCGGCGGACTCGCTCTACACCCGGCAGCAGGTGCTGGCAGTACTGCGGCGGCGCTACACCGATCCGGACCTCACCGTCGACGAGGTGGCGCACGCCTGCCTGGTCTCGCGCCGCACGCTGTATCGGGTGTGCGAGGACATCGGCGGCCCGGCCGCGCTGGTGCGCCGGATGCGCGTCGAGCACGCGCGAAGGCTGTTGCGCGCGGACCCGAACCGGCCCTTGTCGGCGGTTGCCGCGGCTTCCGGATTTGCGACCGATCGACATTTCTACCGGGCATTTCGGCAGGAAACCGGCGTGACACCAGGTCAATTTCGGTCACAACTGGACGCAGGCACACGCGGTCTGTAGCTCGGCACGGTATGTCGCTGAAAGCGACACGCGTTCGGCGAAGGGTGATTGCACAGATCATCCGATCCGTCGAAGGAGCCGAGGTGCCGACGAAGGTGCGAGTCGCGGCCGTCCAAGCCGAACCACGATGGCTGGATCTGCGTGCGGGAGTTCAGCAGGCCATCGAGTTGATCGAGGACGCGGCCGCGGGCGGTGCGCAGTTGGTGGCCTTCCCGGAGACCTTCCTGCCCGGGTACCCGTGGTGGCTGTGGCTGGACTCGGTGAGCTGGGGCCAGGGCTTCTTCGCGCGGTATCGGACCAATTCGATGACGGTGGGCCGCACCGAGTTCCGTCGTCTCGCCGATGCCGCGCGGCGGCATCGGATTCATGTGCTGCTCGGCTTCAGTGAACGCTGTGGCAGCGCGCTCTACATGTCGCAGTGCCTCATCGACGATCGAGGGGTACTGCTCGGAGTCCGCCGCAAGCCCGAGCTCACGCCGCTGGAGCACAAGATCTTCCGCGGTGGCGAGCCCGGCGACTCGCAGGTGTTCCGTACCGGCATCGGCCGCATCGCGGTGCAGGGCGGCTCCGAGCAGTTGCATCTCCCCCCGCGGCGCGAGCTGGAACGCACCGGTGCGCAGATCCATGTGGTCTCGTGGCCGGGTTTCATCGTCGCCCGGGACGTGGATTGGGGTGTGCGCGTGAACAATGCGGCCACGCTCTGGTACGCGGTGGTGGGGCAGTTGAACGTGATCGCGGCGTGCGCGGTGATGGATGTGGCGGGCAGTGAGAGCCGCCGGGGCAGTGAGCCGGCCAAGCAGCTGGTGCGCGGGCCGGGCGGGCACGCGCGCATCTTCGCGCCGGGCGGCGAGGAGCTGGCGTCGCCGATGAGCGGGCACGAACAGGGTTTGCTGTACGCGGATCTGGAGTTGGACCTGAGCTTCGAGTCGGCGGCCTGACGGGCGTTTCCCGCGGGGCGTGCGCCGATCCGGTGCATTGGCCCCATATCCCGCGATCTGACACACTCACCCGAGTATTCGGCCGTACATGGCCGTCCATTGTCGTCGAGGGATGGGGAGTGGAAGCGTCAGACGCGGTCAATCGGATCGAGGTACGGTCCGGACCGGAGCAGTCCCCGGCGGAGGCGTTCGAGCGGTGGGAAGCGCAGGTGACGGCCGCCTATGTGCCATTGGCCGTTTCGCCAATACCGACCGGTCGTTTTCGCGGGTATATCGAACACGCGCGATACGACGAGCTGGATCTTTCGGTAATCGGCTCCACACCACAGGTGATCCAGCGCACCGATTCACTCATCGCCCGCAGCAACGAGGAGTACCTGCTCGCCAGCATTCCGACCCAGGGCACGGCGCGGCTGCATCAGGACGGTCGCGTGGCCGATGTCGGCCCCGGCGGAATTGTGTTCTACGACAGCACCCGTCCCTATCATTGGGACGCCCGCCAGGACTTCGAGCAAGTAGTCGTGCAGGTCCCACTGAGCCGGTTGCAGGAACGGTATGGGTTGGACGGCAAGGAGATTCCGACCGCGACCATCTTTTCTCCCGATACCGCGCCGGGAATCGTCGCGCAATTCTTCCGTGGTGTCGCGGCATTGCAGCGCACCGATCCGACCGGGGCGGCGATCCTGGCCGAGCCCGGCATGGATCTGATGGCGGCCGCGGTCACCGCCGCGGCCGGGCGCACGCCGCGCGACCAGTCCGCGGACGCGTTGAACCGCCAGCGGGTGCTGGCCTTCATGCGCAGTCACTGCGCCGATCCGGACCTCGGCGTGGACCGAATCGCGGAGGGCTGCAGCATGTCCCGGCGTACGCTCTATCGGGTATTCGGTGAGTTCGAAGGCGGGCCCGGAACGGTGTTGCGGCGCATGCGAATCGAACGTGCTTGCGATCTGTTGCGGAATGCGCCGCAGTTGCCGCTTTCGGCGGTCGCCAAAGCCGCGGGATTCCTGACGGAACGGAGTTTCTACCGAAGCTTCCGTTTGGAAATGGGTACAACTCCGGGGTCATTTCGCGCGATGGCATGAAAAGTCCGTCTTTCGGCACTTGTCGCCCTTGTATGGGCTGAAACTCTTGGGCGAGCATCACGTTCCATGAGGGATAAGCGATGAGGATTACGGTGCGAGTCGCCGCCGTCCAGGCCGAACCCAGCTGGCTGCGGCTGTCCGACGGCGTCGAGCAGGTAGTCGAACTGGTCGAAGCGGCCGCGATGCGAGGTGCTCGGCTGATCGCATTCCCGGAGGCGTTTCTCCCGGGATATCCGTGGTGGCGCTGGATAGATACGAATCAGTGGAATGTCGAATATTCGACCCGCTGCCGCGAGAATTCGATGACGCGGGATGGCGCGGAAATGCGCGCGATCACCGCGGCGGCCGCCGCGCACGGCATTCATGTCGTCCTCGGATTCGGGGAACGGCAGGAGCGGCGAATCTATATGTCACAGGCCGTAATAGACGATTCCGGCGAGTTGCTGTCGGTACGCCGCAAGGCCGGACTCAACAGCATCGAACGCAAGATTTTCGCCTCCGGAACCCCGAATCTGCCCGCGGTGCACCACACCCCGATCGGCAAGTACGGCGCGCTGTCCGGTCAGGAGAATCAGCGCCCGCTGCTCACCCGGGCCCTGCGCGCCGACGAGGAGCAGATCCACGTGGCCGCCTGGCCCGCCAGCCCCACCCCCGACGCGGGCGGCCCGGACGCGCCCACCACGGTCAGCCGCATGTACGCGCTCGAGGTCGGCGCCTTCGTGCTCGCCCCCACCGCCGTGGTCGGCACCGCCGCCTGGGGCGGCATGCCGCACCCCCGCACCGCCGCACCGACCGGCAGCGCCCACATCTACGCCGCCGACGGTTCCGAAGTCGTGACACCCCTGGCGGAAGGCGAGGAGGGCATCCTCTACGCCGACCTCGAGATCGGCGCCGCCAATGCCCATGGCACGCAATGCGAATCCACCCGCGCCACCCGCGACCATCGGGAAATCCCCCCGGC
>NZ_JBSGBY010000778.1:0-3355 GCF_053601505.1 Nocardia sp. NPDC004722 | reverse complement strand
GGCGGCCACCTCGACCACACCCCCGCCCGCCCCGGTCGCCCGCGCCGATGCGGGACGCCCCGGCCGCGTTGAAGGCGGCGTCGAGGCGACCGAAACGCGTTGCGGCGACTCCTACTCCGGCCTCCACCGACGCCTCGTCGGTGACATCGGTGACCGACGGGACGAAGGCGTCACCCAACTCGGCGGCCCGCTTCCCGAGCCCGGCTTCGTCGATGTCGAGTCCGACCACCTTCGCGCCCTCGGCGAGCAGCGCGGCCGAGATGGCCGCACCGATCCCCGACGCGGCACCGGTGACGACCGCGACCTTGCCGTCGAATCGATTCGCGCTCACCGCACTCCACCCTTCAGCTCCGCGACCGGGCTCTCGTACCGTCCGGCACGCAGGAATTCGCCGGTGCGCTCCTTGCCCAGCGTCGCCGCCTTCTCCCCTAACCCGAACACGAACTCGCCGTTGACCAGGACCGCGGTGACGGTCTCGTCATTGCGGTTGACCATGCGGGAGAGGTTGTCGAACTCGGGAATCGGGTTCTCGGCATAGGCTTCCAGGCTGTCGTCCAGGCGGGCCGGATCGATGATCAGCACATCGGCCCGGTCGCCCTCGCGCAGGTGACCGGCGTCCAGGTCGTACCAGTCGGCCAGTTCACCGCTGAGCCGGTGCACCGCCCGCTCGATCGTCAGGAACGGCCGCCCGGCCTGCTGCGCCTGATGCACGCGCTTGAGGAACCGCAGCCCGAAGTTGTAGAACGCCATGTTCCGCAGATGCGCGCCCGCGTCCGAGAAACCCAGCTGCATACTGGGATCCGCCGCGAGGGTGTTCAGCACCTCGGGCCGGTGATTGGAGATGGTGGTCCGCCACCGCACCCCGGATCCGTGCTCGACCAGCAGATCCAGGAAGGCGTCCACCGGGTGGATGCCGCCGCGATCCAGGCCCACCTGTCCGAAGGTCTTGCCGACCACGCTCGGATCCGGGCATTCGGTGATCTCCGCGTCGAAGAAGTCCCGGTGCCAGACGCGCGGGCCCCACTTCTTGTCGTAGTCCTGGCGGAACTGCCGCCGGTATTCCGGGTCGGCGAACAGCTCGTGCCGCTTCTCCAGCTGGTTCGACAGGTGCAAGGCCGCTGCGCCGGAACCGAATTCCTCGAACACCGGCAGATCGATGCCGTCGGAGTACACCTCGAACGGCACCGGCAGATGCTGCCAGCGGAAGTCGCCGCCGAGCCGGTTGAGGATCTTGCCGATCAGCGGGAAGACCTTCACCACCCCGGGGATCGCCTTGATGTCGGCCGCCGAGAGCAGGCTCACCTTCAGGTTCGGCCGGAAGATGCCCAGGCTGGAGGCCGCCATGGCGACCAGCGACTGCGGGCGCGCCACGTCGGGACCGCCCTGCAACGCCCGTTTGCGGTCGCGCAGAATGCGATTGAGCCGCCGCCGTTCCTTGGTGGTCGCATACGTCGAGGGCAGCGTGCGCGAGCGGCACACCTCCCCGTCGAGCTTGTCGAACAGCAGTTGCTGTGAGGACATGCCGACGAAACCCGCGTCGAGGGCCTCACGCAGCTTGTGTTCCATGGCGGTCAGCTCGGCCTCGGTCGGCGTCACGTCCGGATCGGTGGCCCGCTGCAGGCCCAGCTGCGCGGTTCGGATGTCCGAATGTCCGATGAAGGCAGCGATATTCGGCCCCAGCGGCAGTGACTCCAGCGCTCGGACATAGCCGTGCGCGCTGTTCCAGGTCTTCAGCCCGTCGACCGCGGCGACCACGTGCTTGCGCGGAATCGCCTCGACCCGGCCGAACAGGTCGCCCGCGTCCGAGCCCTCCACATGCACGGTCGACAGCGAGCAGGAGCCCAGCAGCAGTGTGGTCACCCCGTGCCGCAACGACTCCGAGAGCGACGGATCCAGCAGCACCTCCACGTCGTAGTGGGTGTGGATGTCGATCATGCCGGGCATGACCCACCGCCCGGTCGCGTCGATGACTCGCGCACAACCGGTTTCGTCCAGCGGCGCGGCCGAGACCGTCGCCACCCGCCCGTCCCGGATGCCCAGATTGCGGACGGCCGACGGCGCGCCCGTCCCGTCGAACCAGCGGCCGTTCTTGATAATGGTGTCGTACAACAGAATTCACTCCCCCACTGAGAGATCGCGGCGCAGCACCTTGCCGGTGGCATTGCGCGGCAGGGGTTCCGCGGTGACCAGCCAGCGGGCCGGCACCTTGAAGTAGGCCAGTTGCTTGGCCACATGGTCGCGCAATTCGTCCTCGCCCACCGAATCCGGTTGGTCCACAACGACGATCGCGGCCACCTCCTGGCCCAGATCCTCGTGCGCGACGCCGATCACGGCCGACTCCCGCACCGCCGGATGCTCGTCCAGGACATTCTCGATCTCCTGCGGGTAGACGTTCTCGCCGCCGCGCAGAATCAGATCCGAGCGCCGCCCGGAGATGTAGAGCTTGCCCTGCCGCAGGGTGCCGAAGTCGCCGGTGCGCAGCCAGCGGTCGGCGTCGATGGCCGCGGCGGTCGCGTCCTCGTTGTTCCAGTAGCCGAGCATGACGTACGGGCTGCGGACGCAGATCTCGCCTTCCTCGCCGTCGGGCACCGCCTTGCCGTCGGGATCGCGGATCTCGAGCGAGACGCCGACCACCGCGCGGCCCACTGTCTCGTTGTCAGCGGCCAGCTCCGGCGGGGTGGCGACGGTCGCGGCGGTACCCGACTCCGTGCAGCCGTAGCTGGTGGTCAGGCCCTGTAACGCGACGGGGAACCGCTCCCGCAGCCGCTGCACCAGCGCGGGCGAGGCGGGCGCGGAGTTCAGTGAGAACGCCGTCAGCGAGGACAGGTCGTACTTCGAGATATCCACGGCCAGAATGCGACTCGCCAGCGTCGGCACGGCCGCCCAGTTGGTGACCCGCTCCGCCTCGACGAGCGCCAGCAGCGATTCCGCGTCGAACTCGCCGGAGGTCGGGAAGACCACGGCGTCACCGGTGGTGAGCCGCGGGATCGACAGATTGTGCAGGCTGGCGATGTGGAACAGCGGCATGGTGGCCAGGTAGCGGCGCGCGGCCGGGGAACCGTCCCAGGCCTGGCCGCGGAAACCGGCGGCCAGCGCGTCCATGAAGCGGTGGTAGTCGGCGACCGCCACCATATTGCGCTGGGTGTGCACGACGCCCTTGGGGCGTCCGGTGGTGCCGGAGGTGTAGAGGATGATCGCCGGATCGTCCTCGGACAGTTCGGCGCTCGGATTGCCGCCCGCGAATTCCGCGATCAGCGCGGGCAGATCGGTCTCCATGGTGAGGACCGGGATGTCGGCGGAGGCGGCCACGAACGGGCCGGACGCCTTGGACAGCACCTCAGTGACGTAGGGCAGA
>NZ_JBSGBY010000777.1:0-3365 GCF_053601505.1 Nocardia sp. NPDC004722 | reverse complement strand
GAAATGTACGGCCTGGTCGAGAATCGGCCCGGCGTGCGCCCCACCACCGCAGACTACGAACGCAACAATGGCCAAAGCAGTGGTCACAAGGGTTTTCCAGATATGCATGGTGACCATGATCGTGCGGGGTCGACGAGATGTAAACACTGCGTCCAGTAACGGAATCTCCAATAACTCCACAATGGAATTCCATTATAGGCTAGCCCTTGCCCGGGAATCTTCGTCCGTGATAGTACCGAGATTGCCAATTCTCGATGCTCAGGAGAATCTTGTGCTTGGAAGAAAATCCGCGGCCACCCTCTCGGCCACCGCCCTGCTGGTTTCCGGTGCCGTCCTGTTCGTCGACGGCGGCCATCGGGCGAGTGCCGCGCCCGCCGCGGCGAATCAGAACTGCACGCTGCTCGTGCCCGCCGACCCGCTGTCCGCCCAGGGGCTCGCCACGCCCTACCAACTCGTCGCCACCGATCCGGCGGCCGGCCCCTGCCACGAGGCCGACCCGAATCAGTCGGCCTTCGTGGAGGCGGCGATCCTGGCCGAGGACGGCACGCTCACCACCTATGACCCGCTGGTCGTCGACCAGGGCACGCAACCGGCCGTCGCGCCGGTGCCCGCGCAGGTGAATCGCGGTGCGACCGTGGGCATCTGGTTCGGCTTCAACGGCGGCACGCTGACCTTGAAAGCGGCCGACGGCGGCGACGGTCTCGCGCGCGGCCACTGCGTCAACGGCCTGCGGCGCGGCTCGGTCTTCGGTCAGTTCGCCTACTGTGACGCGCAGCAGTTCTTCCGCGCCGCCAACCGCCGCATCGGCGAGCACCGGCTCGCCGTACCCGGAATCGGTACGGCCAAGGACGGATTGCCCTGCCCGACCGTCCGCGACTTCGTCGTGGTGGACCAGGACCAGAGCGACAATGTCGTCACGCACTATCTGGCCACGGCCGACGGCCGCACCGCCCAGCTCGACGCCGCCAACACCGCGCAGCTCGCCGGTGCGACCGATCTCGCCAACGGTAGCGACAATCTGCTGCTGAGCCGGTTCATCGACCCCGCGCTGGGCTGCACGCCGTGGATGGTGCCCAACCAATCCGCCGACCGGCAGCCGACTCCCGCCCTCGCGACCGACGAGCTGTCGGCCGCCGCCAACCAGCAGGCCCCGATCGCGCTCGTCCCGCTGACCGACCCGATGACCTTGAACAATGGCGCGACCAGCGCTCTCAAGACCGACCTCTACCGGCAGGGCGTGAACCAGGGACTGGTCCGGGGCCGCGACCGCGACGAGGACGGCGACGGCGCCGATGCCGTCGAAACCGCCGACGCCGCAACCGTTCCCGGCGCCGGAGGCGGCCGGATCACCGCGAACGGACGCACCCACACCGGCGACGACGGTGACGGCGCGACCTACTGCACCAACCTGTTCACCACCGCGAACGGCGTCCAACGCGTCTTCGCCGACGAGCAGCTCTTCGCTGCCGCCCCCTCGGTGGACCCTGCCGCCGCCACCAACCTCTTCACCTTCCTGGCCATGCGCGCGCAGCAGAGTTTCGGAAACCTCAACTGCCAGGCGCTGATCGGGAAACCCAACCCCATCGCCCTCACCACCGACGCGAACGGCGTCGTCACCGCCGCCACCTTCACCCCGGACGGCACCGCGACCACGGCGACCGAAATGCCCTCGCCCACAACAGCATCAGTGACCCCGCAGCCGACGACCGCAGTGCCGACAACCGCAGTGCCGACGACCGCGGCACCGTCACTCACGACGCCGCCGCCCGTGACGACGACACCGCCGCCCCGGACCCGCTCACGGAAGCCGGAGCGCCGCGGCCGGGGCGACAGCCCGACCGCCTCTTTCGGATTGCACTGGTAGCACGGCTTACCGGCAGGGCGGAATGGACGGCTGGGTGGTGGAGGGTGGGACCACCGGCGGCTTCACCGTCGTCGTGACGACGGGCGGACGGGGCGCGGTCGTGGTCGGGTGTGGTGTCGTCGCGACGGACGCCGCCGGGCGCGGTGCGGGTGGATGCGGTGCGGGCGGGCGCGGTGTCGTGGTCACCGGCACGGTGACGTGGGTCGGTGTGACCGGTGATGTCCCCGGCTTCTTGGTGGGTGTCGGAGTCGGCGGTACGCAGCGGCTGGTCGTGGGCGACGGCGACGACGTCACCGCCGGAGTGGTCGTCACCGCCGGAGTGGTCGTCATGGTCGATGTGGTGGTGACCGGAACGGAGGTCACCGGCGGGGTGGTCGGGGTGACGCTCGGCCCGCTGATCACGATGACCGGGGTCGTCGTGGACGGATCCGAAGTGGTCACCGGGGTCGTGACCACCACCGTGGTCACCACGGGCGAGTTCACATCGGCCGGAATGAGCGGCGGCAGTGAGAGATTCGCGCCGCCGCTCAGCGTCACCGACATGCTGGCGCCGGTCGAGGGGTCCGTCGAGGTCACCGTCGTATCGGTCGTGGTGACCGGGGTGTCGGTGGTGGTGACGGGGGTGTCCGTCGTGTCCAGCGGCGTGCTGGTGTCGACCATCGTGATCTGCCCGGCTCCCGGATCCGACGAGGCCGCCGGATCCGTCGAATCACCGGGAACGGGAACATCACTCGGCGTTCCGGAGAGGTCGGAGTTGTCGCTGACACCTCCCGCCGTCGTCGAATCCAGTGGTGTATTCGACTGTTCGGTGGTCGACGACGCCTTGCGATCCCCCACCCGATCGTTGTCCTTCGGCTCCGCGGCGGCCACCGCCGCCACCGTCAGCGTCAGCAGCGCGGTGACCGCGATGACCCGCGGCATGTTCCGGGCCAGCGTGCCACGGGGTTCGACGATGAACGGTGCCGCGGCCGAATCGTCCCGGCCGAGTTCGCTTGGTTCCACGAGAGTGCCTTCTGTTGCGCTGTGAGTCGCCCTGGGATCCGGTCTCAGCCGCTGACGCTGGCCGCGCCGATCTCGAGATGCCCGGTGAATCGTTGCGACCAACTCGAATCCGAGCTGACCGTGACGGTGAAGTCGTACCAACCGTTGTTGTAGGCGATGGCGTTGAAGTAGTCGCTGGTCGACTTGCCCGCCGCCACGGTGTACGTCCACGGCCCGTCGGTGCGGTACTGATTGGCCTTGATGGTGAAGGTGACCGAGGAGGTCCCGGAGTTGGTCATGGCGAACCAGATCGCCAGCTTGCCGGTATTGGGCGCGTTGGAGTACGAGGTGGCCACCGCGACGGTCTTGCCCGGCTTGGTGACATTGCCCTGGAAGCGGCGCAGGAATCGGTTCGGCCCGGTGACCGTCAGGTCGTACGCGCCGTTGCCGTATCCGGTGCCGACCTCGTAGAAGTCACTGGCGGTGCCGCCCGCCCCGACCGTGTACTGCCACGGCCCGC
>NZ_JBSGBY010000776.1:0-3365 GCF_053601505.1 Nocardia sp. NPDC004722 | reverse complement strand
GACGGGCCCATTGGTGAAGATCGCGTTAACGCCTGTCCGCTCTGCGTGTTTCGCGCAATTCAGCGAGCACCATAGCGCCCGCGACGAAACCGATTGCGCCGTAATGGATCAGCGACCGGCACAGCCGCCGCGCACCGGCTCGCAGCCCGCCGTCGAATCCGGCGCCGGAGACCGGATTCGCCACCGCCGCAGCCGATCCCGCCATCGCGGCGATACCGCCCGCGATGGCCAAGGCGAGGCCCGGCCGTTCGAACAATGCCGTCGCGCCGACCGCTCCGGCGAGCGCGCCCGCGGACATGGCCGCGTGGAAGCCGCGCACACTCGCCTCGGCCAGCGCGACCACCAGCAGCGGACCGGCCGCCGACCCGGCCACGAGGACACCGGCGGTGAGGCCCCACATGGTCGAGATCAGCCCGGCGGCCATCAGTCCCGTGCCCGCGACCAGTGCCGCGATCCCGCCGCGCCGCACGGAACACAACAGCCGCCACCGGTGAGCGGGCAGGATCGCCGCGCAACCGAGCACCAGTGCGGCGAGCCCGATGTAGCCGACGACCGCACCGGGCATTCCGGTGGCGCCGCCGAGCGGTTTGCACAGCAACGCGATCTCGATTCCGGCGGCGGGCCCGGCCGCCGCGGTGGCGATCAGCAGGAGCAGTCGTCCCACGCGCCTCACCTCCACACCCGCGTTTCGCATAGGGAAACACGGTTTCGCAGTTGCCATATTGAACCGTCGCCGGCGATGGGTGTCAAGCGCGAACGAGCACGTAACCGCTTGGAAACAGCCACTTTTGACACGCCGCCGCGCCTCGGCGGGAAATCTTCGCCGCCCACTGGACAGATTCCGGCGACCGGTACAGAATCGGAAACGGAAACAGTGTTTCGATCTCCGAAACGCTGAGGATCAGGAGGTGCGCGTTCATGACGCGAGTCGCCGCCGCCCAGCTCGCCGCCGGCACCGATGTCGCGGCCAATCTCGAGACCTGCCTGCGCATGATCGACGCCGCGGCGTCCGACGGCGCCGAGCTGCTGGTGCTGCCCGAGTTCTGTAACCACCTATCGTGGTACACCGACCGGTCTCACGCGCGGCGAATGGCCTGCCGGCTCGGGGGTTCCTTCCTCACCGCCATCGCCGAGCGCGCCGCCCGCCACCGCATGTATGTGAAGATCGGGGTCACCCTGGCCCGCGCCGAGGGCCGCACCACCGCGACCAGCCTGCTCTACGGACCCGACGGCAACCTGCTCGGCGAATCCGACAAGCAGATCCTCATGGGCGCGGAAAACGACCATCTCGACCGTGGCGACACCGATTCCGAGATCATCGACACCCCGCTGGGCCGCCTCGGCCTCTACGCCTGTATGGAGGGCGTGATCTGCGAGGTGCCGCGCTCGCTCGCGGTGCGCGGCGCGCAAGTGCTGCTCAACAGCCTCAACTCCTTCGCCACCGATGAAGCGAGCCTGCACATTCCGGTGCGCGCCGCGGAGAACAAGGTGTGGGTGATCGCCGCCAACAAGGTCGGCCCGCTGCTGCCGGACGATCAATTGCCCGCCATCGCCGCGAAATTGGGCGTGCCGGCCGATCGGCTCCACGGGGCGGGCGAGAGCCAGATCGTGGCCCCGGACGGCACCACCGTGGCCAAGGCTCCCCCGAGCGGCGAGGCCGTGGTGGTGGCGGACATCGACATTCGCCGCGCCGACGACAAACACCGGCCCGACGGCACCGATCTCCTCGCCGCCCGCCGCCCCCGGCTCTACACCATGTTGCTGACCGCGGCGAACTCCGTGCGCACCGCCGCGGCGGCTCAGACCCAGCGGGTCGCGGTGACGCTCCCCGATACCGATCTCATCGCCGAAACCGCCGCGGCCGGTGCGCAACTGATCGTGGTGCCCGAATCGCTCTCGCGGCCCTTGGCGGTCACCGCGGTGGTCGCGGCACTGCGCGGTTCACTCGCGCACGCGGTGCTGACCGTAGGCTCCGGAGGCGCGCATGTCGGACTGCTGGTGAACAGCGAGGGTGTGCGCGGCCGACAGGCCCAGCTGCATCGCACCCGCCGCTATCCCTGGCTCACCGAGCTCGGATCCCGGCTCGAGGTCTTCGAAACGCCGTGGGCCCGGTTGGCACTGGTGGTCGGCGACGACGCGTTGTTCCCGGAGACCTTCCGACTGGCCGCCCTCGCCGACGCCGATGTCGTGGCCGTCGCGCACGCACCCATCGAGCCCTGGGAGCACCAGCTCGGCCTGCCCGAACGCGCGGCCGAGAATCGGCTGAACATCGTTGCCGCGGGCCTGGATCCGGCCGGCGGGCTCGCCGCCGCGGTCTACGCGCTCAGCCCCGACTTCACCCTCTGGACGCCCTGGCAGGGCCCGTTCACCGGCGTCATCAGCCACCCGGAGGTGAGCGCGGCGCCGCCGGGCGCGGACCGCCTGATCGCAACCGTCCGCCCGGCACAGGCGATCAACCGCCGAGTGTCACGAGGCACCGATCTGGTGGCGGGGCGACCGCTCGCCGCCACGGCTGCCCTCACCCGCGAATCCGTGACCGCCACAACAGAACCGGAGCTGCCATGAAGGAAACCCTCCAGCACGTCGAGCAGATGGTCGACGAGAACCCCCGCACCGACGTCACCGAGACCTTTCGGGAATGGCAGGCGTTGCTGGCGCGGCTGAAGGCACGCATCGAGGCGCGGTTCGAGCTCACTCGCGACCCGTCGACCGCCGACCTGGACTCCTACGGCGGCGAGGGCGGCCCGTCCGGCAGCCTGGCCGCCTACACCGGTCCGGAGATCGACTGGCTGGTGCACTCCTGGATCGGTGATCCCGCAACCGGTTTCGTCAACATGCACCTCACCGCTTGGCTGGGCCCGCAGGTGCGGGTGCCGCACCTGGGTTCGGCGCTGCTGCTGTGGCCGGAGGGCTGGTTCTACGTGGACGGGGTGCCGCGCGGCGATCTGGTCGGCGACGGCGACTACTACGACCGCTATTACGCCGACGCCGACGCGCCGTGGCTGAGCTTCAAACAGGAGCATCCGGACTTCACGTGGTTCACCAGCCGCACCGGATTCATCCGCGCCAGCCTGTCCCCCACCGCCTACTGCTACTCGTTCCCGCCGACCCGCCCCAATCTCGACACCGTCGCCGAGCTGCTGACCGGGAAGGTCGAGCAGTGGCTGAGCTGGGTGGACGACGCCGACACCGTCCCGGAGTCCGAGCGCGCCGAGCTGGCCGCCCGCGATCTGCGCGTCCGCCGCAATATCGCCGAGCGCGATCCAGCGAACGTCATGGGCGAGCGCATGTTCGGGCCCGAACTCACCGCGCGCCTGGTGTGCGCGCGCTGTGGGGCGGCGACCGCGTGCTGCCGCGACCGGTGG